>DATNJP010000284.1:0-9628 GCA_035603855.1 Luteibacter sp.
GCGCGTCAGCGGCGAGGGTGTCGTTGAGGCGGGCTTCGAGCAACCGGTGTTCACTCCCTTCCCCGCGCGCATGGAGCGGGTGAACGTGACCGACGGTGCGAGCGTCACGGCCGGGCAGGTGCTGTTCGAGCTCACGGCGCCCGCCCCGCAGGACGACCGCGCCAAGGCGGGCGCATTGCGCGCCGCCTATGAATCCACCGCGCGCGGCGCCGGTGCGCTCGATCGCGATGGCGTGGCGAAGCAGGTGGTTGCCGACCGCATGGCCGATCAGTACGAAGTGCAGCAGCGCGCCAGTTCGGCGGAGCTGCATCGTCTGCATCTGGCCACGGCCGAGAATGGCGTGGTGCGCGACCTGGATACGACGTTGCAGAAGGGCAGCTGGGTATCGCCCGGCGCACGCATCGCCACCATCGTCGGCGGCACGCGTTGGCGCGCCGAGGTGTTGGTATCCGAAGCCGACCGCGCGCGCCTCATTCCCGGCGGCAACGCCACGGTCTATCCGCACGGCAATGGCAGTCCACTGCAAGGCAAGATCGTCGCCGTGGACAACGGCGCACTGGAACATCTGCCCAACCTTGCGCTGGCGAAGAACCATGGTGGCCCGATCCCGCTGAATCCGACGGCTCCGGTGAAGGAACTGCGGCCGGCGACGGTGTGGTATCGCATCCGCGTCGAGGGCGAAGGTTTGCCCGGGCCACTTGGGTCAGTGGAACTGGCGACCGTGCAGATGAAGGGGCGTCGCGAAAGCCTCGGTCGACGCTGGATCGACAGCGCGTTGTTGATCCTGTTGCAGCAGACGGGGTTGGGTAAGGACGGCTGAGTCTGTGTCTGACATCACAAAAGTGGCCGTAGCCACTCGTGATTTCCCACGTTCGTGCCCCTTCAGAGTCGGATCAAGTTGAAATCCGACCGCAATCTGCGATAAGAATCCGGGCTTCCTCACTGGAACCGGTGCGTCATCCCGACCGCTTCCTGGCAGCCGAACGGAGATCGCATCGCGTATGACGGACGAATCGAAGATCGAGAAAGAGAAGCAGGCCCACCGCGCAGGCGACACGCCGGTAAGCGCGCAGGCGAACATCAATATCTCACGACGAACCTTCCTCGCAGGCACGGCTCTCGCCGCGACCGGCCTGATGATCGTGCCCCGCCACGTCCTTGGCGGCCAAGGTCATACGCCGCCCAGCGATCGACTGAACATTGCCGGCATCGGCGTCGGCGGCATGGGCGCTCACAACATCCGCGCGCTGGCCGGTGAGAACATCGTCGCGTTGTGCGACGTCGATTGGGGCTACACCGAGAAGTCGTTTCGCAAGATGTTCGCCGGCGTCGGCAAAGCGCAGGCACGCCTCGAACGTGCGCAAACCGCGCGGGAGCGCCAGGAGCTGCAGGAGGAGATCGCGCTTACGACGATGCTTTCCCGCAAGTTCGATTCGATCAAGCGCTATACCGACTTCCGCAGGATGCTCGAGCAGCAGAAGGACATCGATGCGGTGGTCATCGCGACCCCGGACCACCTGCATGCGACGATCGCCAGCGCGGCGATGGGCCTGGGCAAGCACGTGTACGTGCAGAAGCCACTTACCTGGTCGATTCACGAAGCCCGTGAAATGGCCAGGAAGGCAAGGGAGAACCCACGGATCGTCACGCAGATGGGCAACCAGGGCCACTCGACCGACGATGCCCGGTTGATCAACGAATACATCGCGGCCGGTGCCATCGGCGATGTGCGCGAAGTCCACGTCTGGACGAATCGCCCGCTTGCCTACTGGCCGCAGGGCATTCCACGTCCGCAAGCCAGGCCGAACCCGGACAACGCCAACTGGGACATGGACGCGGTGACGGACCGGCTCGCCAATGCCATGGCCGGGCACTATCCCATGCCGCAGGGGCTGGCGTGGGATCTCTTCCTCGGGCCCGGTCCCGTCGTCGAATACCACCCGCTCTATCACCCGTTCAACTGGCGCGGCTGGGTGGATTGGGGCGTGGGGGCCATCGGCGACATGGGCGCGCATCTGATCGACTCCCCGTTCTGGTCGTTGGACCTGGGATTCCCGACGTCCGTCGAGACCGTGTCGACGCCGTTCAACAAGGAGTCGTATCCCATGGCGACGATGACGTACTACGACTTCCCCGCACGCGGCAGCATGCCTCCCGTGAGGCTCACCTGGTACGACGGCGCGTTGTTGCCGCCCGGACTGGAAGCGCTCGGTGCCGGGCAGATGAGCAAGGACGGCGGCGTGCTCTACGTCGGTGACAAGGGCAAGCTGATCCACGAGACCTACGGTGCGAACCCGCGCCTGCTGCCGCAGTCGTTGCATGATTCGGTGGGCACGCCGCCCCGGAAATTCGCGCGCATCAACACCTCGCACGAGATGAATTGGGTGGATGCCTGCAAGGGGAAGGCGGAGGCGTCGTCGCCGTTCGCGTATGCCTCGCGGCTGACGGAAGTCATGCTGCTGGGCATCGTATCCCTGCGGGCGGGCGGCAGGATCGAATACGACGCGCAGAACATGCGTGTCACCAACGCGCCGAACGCCAACGAGTTCCTACGTCGTGAGTACCGCGAAGGCTGGTTCCTCTAGGACCGGCCGACGCTATCGAGGCCCGGTGGATCCCCGCACCACCAGTTCGGCGGATAGCACCCGCTTGCGCGGTGGCACCTCCGGGTCGTTGAGTATCTCGATCAGCATCGTCATGGCTTCGCGTCCCAGTGCGTTCTTCGGCTGGGAGACGGTGGTCAGCGGCGGTGAGGTGTAGCGGGAGAAACGGATGTCATCGAAGCCGACGACGGAGACGTCTTCCGGGATGCGCAGTCCGCGGGAGGTCAGGGCGCGCATCGCGCCAATCGCCATTTCGTCGTTGGAGCAGAACACTGCGCTGAAGGACTGGCCCTGCGAGAGGAACAACTCCACCGCTCGCTCCCCGGCTTCGATGGAGAAGTCCCCGACGGCAGTAAGGGCGGGGTCGACGGCGATCTTCGCCCGCTTCAGCGCGAGGTGGTAGCCCAGTTCGCGGTCGACGCAGATCGGGCTCGACGAAGGGCCGGCGATGAAGGCGATGTCGCGATGCCCCAGGGTCACGAGGTAATCCACGGCAGCGGACGCCGCCGTGACGTTGTCGACATAGACGCTCGAGATGGCGCTGTCCTTGACGTATTCGCAGGCGTTCACGAGCGGCAGCCGGCCACCGATGGGGATCGCCGGCACGCGATGGAACATGGTGATGATGCCATCGGCCTGCCGGGCCGCGACCATGTCGGCATAGGCCTGTTCGCGCACGAGACTGCTCTGCGTTTCGCCCAGAAGCACGGAGTAGCCATTCTCGTAAGCGACCTGCTCGATGCCGCGGATGACTTCCGAGAAGAAGGGATTGGTGATGTCCGGAAGCAGGGCGACGATCAGCCGGGTTCGCGCCGTCCGCAGGTTGCGTGCAAGCGCGTTGGGCGTGTAGCCGAGACGTTTGACGACCTCGTGGATGCGCAGACGCGTTTCCTCGCTCACGATTTCCGGACGCTGCAGTGCGCGCGAAACGGTTGCGACTGAAACCTTTGCGATGGCGGCAATTTCCTTCACCGTGCGCACGCGGCCGGGCTGCGGCGCAACATCGGCGCGTTGGCCATCGTCGCCCTGACGCTTTCGCCTCGATCCCCCGGTACTCACGCGTTTTCCATCCCTTTGGCTGCCCGTGACGCCGTGACTATGTTGCACCGCAATGTAATGGATTACATAAAACCGTTGCAGGCTTCTTGACCCATCTGATACATATCTTGGCATGTTCAGGGCGCGCTACCAGCACATCGCCCGGGGAAATCCACGAATTCCGCGCAGGTGAAGAGCTTCGGGTTTGTGTGTCGCGCGGATGTAATCGAATACATTTTCGGCGGCGGTGGGGCCGTCGGGGGAAAAGCATGGGAAACCTTTCATGATGACTCGCAGGCAATTCCTCGCGCGTTCCGCGCTCGCTGGCACGGCGCTCGGGCTCGGCCTTGGTTCACCGGGATCGCTGCTTGCCGCGACGTCGAAGGGCAAAGGCCTGGGCATCCAGCTCTACATGGTGCTCGACGCCTACAAGGACGATCCCGTCGGAACGCTCAAGACCCTGAAGTCGATCGGTTACACGGAGATCGAGGCCATCATCACCAGCACGGCCGGGACCCTGCGCGATCAACTCAAGCAAGCGGGCCTGGGCTGTCCGAGCCTGCACTTCGATAGCCTCGGCTTCGACGCCGGCATCGAAGCCGCGCACACGCTCGGTGCGACGTACATCGTCAGCAGCATGCTGCCCTCGATCATGCAGAAGGAAGCGAACACGTCGGGAGACCCGGCGTATTCGCTCGACGACGCGAAGCGCACGGCCGAATACGCAAACCGTCTTGGCGAGAAGGCCAGCAAGGCCGGCCTCCAGTACGCGTATCACAACCATCATGCCGAGTTCACCGACGTGGGCGGCGGGCAGGTGTTCTACGACGTGCTGCTGAAGGAAACGGACAAGAAGCTCGTGCAGTTCGAACTCGACTGCGGCTGGGTCGCCGCGGGCGGAAAGAATCCCGCCGACTATTTCAAAGCCAATCCCGGCCGTATCCCGCTGATGCACGCAAAGGATTTCCTGCGCGGCGATCACAAGGATTACCCGGGCGCCGAACTCGGGCGCGGCAGGCTCGACTACAAACCGATCATGGCGGCGGCCGACACTTCCGGACTGAAGCATTGTTTCGTCGAACAGGAAGGTCCGTACGCGCGCATGAGCCCGCTTGACGCCGCGCGCGTCGATTACGACTACCTGCGCCCGTTGCGCTGAAAGGGAAAGGCATGGAGAAGAACACTTTCGACGCCATCGTCGTCGGTACTGGCGTCAGCGGCGGCTGGGCCGCCAAGGAACTGACCGAGAAGGGCCTCAAGACACTCGTGCTCGACCGTGGCCCGATGGTGAAACACGGCGATTACCCCACCGCGATGAAGGCGCCGTGGGAACTGCCGTACGGCGACGAGCCGACGCAGGAAGACATCGCCCGGTGGCCCAAGCACACGCGCCCGTCGTTCTACGGCATCACGCAGTCCACCAAGCACTGGTTTGCCGACGACATCGACAATCCGTACGAGGAAACCAGGCCGTTCGACTGGTTCCGCGGCTACCACGTGGGTGGACGTTCGCTGATGTGGGGCCGGCAGAGTTATCGCTTCAGCCCGATGGATTTCGAGGCGAACGGCAAGGAAGGCGTAGGCGTCGATTGGCCGATCCGCTATGAAGACCTCGCTCCGTGGTACGACCACGTCGAGCATTTCATCGGCGTCAGCGGCAACACCGATCACCTGGCTCAGCTGCCGGACGGCGACTTCCTGCCGCCGATGGACCTCAACTGCGTCGAAAAGGACTTCCAGGGCAAGCTGGACAACAAGTTCAACCGCAAGCTCATCATCGGTCGTACCGCCAATCTCTCCGCACCGCTGAAACACGACCAGAGCCCGCAACGCGGCACCTGCCAGTATCGCAACCTGTGCATGCGCGGATGCCCGTTCGGCGGCTACTTCAGCAGCAACTCGTCCACCCTGCCGTCCGCCGAACGCACGGGCAACATGACGATGGTGACCAACGCCATCGTGTACGAGTTGATCTACGACAACGATAAGGGCAAAGCCACGGGCGTACGCGTGCTCGACGCGGAGACCGGGCACCAGACCGAATACTTCGCCCGCGTGATCTTCATGTGCGCGTCGACCTTCGGCACTGCGCACATCCTGATGAACTCCACCTCGAGCCGATTCCCCAACGGCTTTGGCAACGATAGCGGCGAACTCGGCCACAACATCATGGACCACCTGTTCGGCACCGGCGCGCGCGCCATGGTCGACGGCCATGAAGATCGCTACTACTCCGGCCGCCGCCCGAACGGCTTCTACATTCCGCGCTATCGCAACGTCGGCACCGACAAGCAGAAGTACCTGCGCGGTTTCGGTTTCCAGGGCGGCGCGGGCCGCCAGGACTGGACCCGCCTCGTCGACCAGCATGCGCTGGGTGAAGAGCTCAAGCGAGCCGCCGAAGCTCCCGGCCCCTGGTACGTCTCGATGATGGGGTTCGGCGAAATGCTTCCCTCGCACAAGAACTTCGTGACGCTGGATCGCAACCGCAAGGACAAGTACGGCCTGCCTGTCCTCAACTTCGACGCCGCGCATCAGGAAAACGAAATCATGATGGGCAAGGCGATCATCGACGATGCGCTGGAGATGCTGACCGCCGCGGGTTATCGCGATGCGAACGCTTTCCGGATGAAGGCCAACGTCGGTGCTGGCATCCATGAAATGGGTACCGCGCGAATGGGCCGCGATCCGAAAACCTCCGTGCTCAACGGCTGGAACCAGATGCATGCTTGCAAGAACGTCTTCGTGACCGATGGCTCGGCCATGGCTTCGTCCGCCTGCCAGAACCCGTCGCTCACCTACATGGCGTTGACCGCGCGCGCGGCCAACCATGCCGTGGAAGAACTCAAGCGCGGCAACATCTGAGGATCTCGCCATGAATCGTCGCGAATGGTTGAAAAACATGTCCGTGCTGGCCGTCGGTGCCATCGCGGGCCCGTCATTGCTGGCGGTGTTCGACGCGCATGCTGCGGCACAGACGCCGGATGCGAAGCCCCAGTTCTTCAATCCGGCGCAATACAGCCTGGTCGGCGCCGTGTCGGACATCGTGATCCCGCGCACCGACACCCCGGGAGCGGTCGATGCAGGCGTGCCGCTGTTCGTCGACCAGATGTTCAAGGCCGTCTACACCAAGGCCGACCAGACGCGTTACCTCACCGCCATGGCGGCCTTCGATAAAGCGGGCGGCAAGCCCTTCCTCCAGCTCGACCAGGCCCAGCGCAACGCGTTGGTGACCCGCCTGCATACCGAAGCGCTGGCCGTGCCCAAGGGTGGCAAGCTGGCGCCGGCGGCCGACTTCGTACTCATGAGCAAGAAGCTCACGATGCTCGGTTTCTTCCTCTCGCAGCCGGGCTGCACGCAGGTGCTCCAGTACGCGCCCGTTCCCGGTGCGTGGAAGGGCGACATCCCGTTGGCCGACGCGGGTAACGGCAGGGCCTGGGCCGTCGAGGCCGAGCTGAAGATCTGACATGACGACCATCAAAGGGCTCGAATGAGCATGCCTGACGACACGACCGACGTCGGCCGTCGCGCCGCATTGGGCCGCCTTGCCACCGCCGCCGCGGTGGCGGGCGCGGCGCCCCTGCTCGCGTCCGCCAGGACCGCCGCCGGTAAAGACGCCGCTCCGACGGCCTCCGGCGGGCGGATCAAGCAGTCGCTGAGCCGCTGGACATCCAAGGCGCCTCTTCCCGAGTTGTGCAAGCGCCTGAAGGCCATCGGCTTCGCGGGCGTCGATCTGCTCTATGCGGACGAATGGTCGGTGGTGACGGATAACGGGATGGCCGTGTCGATGGGGTATCCCGCCAAGCGGGACAACTTCATTGAAATGGGCTTCAACGATCCGGCAAACCATGCCACGTTGATCAAGGAAATCGAAACCACGATCCCCCTCGCGAAGCGCGCTGGCGTGACCAACGTGATCACCATGTTCGGCAATCGCAAGGCCGGCATCGACGACCAGCGGGCCATCGACAACTGCATCGCCGGGCTCTCGAAGATCGCTCCTTACGCGGCGGAGAACGGCATCACGCTCTGCCTCGAGCTACTGAACAGCAAGGTGGATCACCACGGGTATCAGGGTGACAGGACCGCGTTCGGCGTGGCAGTGACCAAGGGGCTCAACTCACCCAACGTCAAGCTGCTCTACGACATCTATCACATGCAGATCATGGAAGGCGACGTGATCCGCACCATCCGCGACAACATCCAGTGGATCGGTCACTTCCATACCGGCGGCGTGCCCGGTCGCCACGACATCGACGGCACGCAGGAACTCAACTACCGCGCCATCGCCACGGCCATCGCGGACCTGAAGTACCAGGGCTTCATCGCGCATGAATTCATGCCGTCGCGCCCGGACCCCTTCGATTCGTTCGCCGAAGCGTTCAGGACGTGCGCGGTATGACATCTACCCAGGAATGCCTATGAAGTCGTTCACCTCGACAGCGCTCGCCCTCTCCACCCTCGCGATCGTCGGATCGTCGTGCGCATCGGCGCAGGACGATCCGAAGGCCACGGAGCAATGGGAACCGGTACCCAGGATCATTACGCCCGCGGCGAAGGATAGTGCGCCGCCGTCCGATGCGGTCGTGCTCTTCGATGGCCGTGATCTCGCCGGCTGGGAAGCGTCGAAGGATCACTCTCCGGCACGCTGGAAAGTCCACGACGGCGTGCTCACCGTCGACAAGACCGCCGGCAACATCCAGACCCGGCAGCGCTTCCGCAACTACCAGCTGCATCTGGAATGGCAGATTCCGAAGGACATCACCGGTGAAGGCCAGGCACGCGGCAATAGCGGCCTCTTTCTTGCCTCCACCGGTCCCGGCGACGAGGGATACGAAATCCAGATCATGGATTCGTTCGAGAACAAGACCTACGTCAACGGGCAGGTCGCGAGTATCTACAAGCAGGCAGCGCCCCTGGTGAACGCGGCGCGTCGCCCCGGCGAATGGCAGACCTATGACGTCGTCTGGACGGCACCGGTGTTCGCCGCCGATGGCTCGGTGAAATCGCCGGCATACGTCACGTTGTTCCACAACGGCGTGCTCGTGCAGAACCACACGGAACTGACGGGTGAGACCTTTTACATCGGCAAGCCGAAGTACAAGGCGTACACCGATGCGCCGATCAAGCTACAGGCGCACGGCGACCACTCCCAGCCCATCAGCTTCCGGAACATCTGGGTGAGGCCGCTGGACTGATTGCATCCGCAACTCAGCATTCCAGCTTTCAGAATCCAACTACAGACAACCCAACGTTGTTTTGATACAACGGGTGCGTTGTCTGTGTTGCACCCATCCAAGGCCACAGACAACCATCGCTCTACGCGGTGAGAAGCGCGACCCAAGGGTGCTCGAAACACCCCTGGATCGCTGACCAAACCAACTAAGTAGGAGTTGACGTGGCTACCCACGATCATACGGCACCCGCTCGCCCGCCGAATCCCCCCGGCGACATCCCCCACGGTTACCGGGCCTTCTGCGTCTCCCGCAGATACGGTTGACGAACCGCGGCGCCGCCGCTTCCTCAAAGCGTTTTGTCCACTTCCTTCGCGGCGTATCGCCGTGCGGGCTAGGTGAGATGCGCCGTCGCGAATCACGTCATCAATCACTTCCCCCGGCGCCCGGTCACGGGCAGCCGTCGAACCCGCGAGTCCGTTGATCCGCGGCATGACGCGCTCTGCGCGGCATGCCGCACCTTGACCACGTGAGGAACTTCGCAAGGAGCACGCCCATGAACATCCCCGCAGACGATCGGATGGCCCGCCAGCCGATCCACGAGATCGATTCCGAAACCTCCACGCACGACCTCTTGAATGAAGCCACGGAATGGTTGCAATACGCCCGCGGGCTCACCGAGCTTCTCGCCGAACTGGTGCACGAATCCGACACCTTCGATTGCCGGCGGATGGCGCTCGGACTTGAAGGAATCGGCGCCATGACGCGCATGGGCCTGCGCTATACGGCGCATGCGCACGCGCGCATGTCGTGGGA
>DATNJP010000285.1:0-8299 GCA_035603855.1 Luteibacter sp.
TTCCTTGCCTCGGCCTACGACCCGTACGTGTTCATCCGCGACGCTTACCGCCAGCAGCGCCTGTACAGCATCTACTACGGCAATCCGCCTGCGGAAGCCATCGAGCAGATGCAGGGGCTGAACGACAGCAAGGATTTCGACCCGGACAAGTTGCTCGACGAGCAGCACAACTGGGAACGGGATAACGGTCAGAAGCCGGAATAACCGCTATCTGGGCGCGAACGCCCCGAGAGTTAGCGCCATGCCCTGCATAATGTTTGTGCATGACATGGCGCACCCCTCCCGCGCTTAAGTGGTTGATCGTCAAGCGATCCCGCATTTCCGGTCTTATGGAAAGGCTGACTGATGAGCAGGCGACCCTAGCCGCTCGCCTTGGGCATGTCAGCGGCCTGCTTCCCAATCGACGGCGATGCCCGGCGGCGGCACTGGCCCCGAGACTTAGCGCCATGCCAAATCAGTGTGGTGGAATCGCAAGTCAGACTGCCTTCACTTCAAAGCCATCGCGCTTTGCAAGAGCCAGGATCCCGTCGTCGCCGACCATGTGGTAGAGGCCCACAATGATCATGGGCGGCGCATGACCTGTCAGCATGGCCTTGAACCGCGAAATCCAGCGCCGATTGCGTTCAGTCGTAAGTCGCGCGGCAAGCTCGGGATATGCATGTGTGTAGCGTGCGACTTCAGCGGTCGCACGCTCAGAACGCCCGTCCGCCCACTCGTCGTAGATCCTTGCGTTGGTCGCAGGCCCGGCCAAGATCTCATCGAGCGTGTACCGCATGAATTGCAGTTCCTCGACGGGCGTCAGGCTCGCGAACCATGCGATCACGTCGTCCTTGGCGGCGAACTCGCTAGACTGCGTGATGCCCCGCTCGACAGCCATGGCTCCCAGTACCCGATCGGCAGATCGTCCGCGCGCGCCCGATGCTGTGTAGTAGGCGTCTTGCAGGATGGACGCAGCGCACCAGGGTCGGTATGGCTCCAGGTCGGCAGTCTTAATCTGGCAGTACATGGCGGCGGCGCGCAGTCGCTCTCGGTCATCCGCGCTTAGCCATTCACTCATGGGCCGCAAGGGACTCATCGCGAACCGTTCGATCAGCGCTTTTTGCGGCGTGCGATACGTGTTGTTGGTTTCGGTCCACAAAGCGCCGCATCCGGAGAGCAGTTTTTCAATTCGCGCGTCGTGCCAATCGTTGGGGCGAGGCGGAGTCTCGCCCATCAGATAGAGTCGCTGACTGTTCAGAGTCAGCGACCAAATCGGCCACTGCGGGCGATCACGGATTTCTTCCACGGCACCGCGGGCCCGCACGCACAGTGCAGCGCCCATAGCAACCCCAGCCAACATGCCGACAGCGGCCCGGCGACCGCGGTGAATCGTATCGTGCGTCATTAAGAGGACCCCTTATCGTCTCGCTGACTCACTGTAGGGGAATGGTTATGACGCCCCGTAGTGCTGATCGACACCCTGACTTTTCGCACAGTCGTCTTAGCTGCCATAGAGTGCTTCACTTGAGCCGCAACTCTCCGATGGTTCGAGCACTTGACCGTCAACCAGGGGGGGGCGCCAGAGCCGGGTGTGGGAGCCACTCCTCCTTGTGGGAGCTACTTGTCCTTGTGGGGAGCTACTTGTCCTTGTGGGGAGGCACTTGTCCTTGTGGGAGCCGCTTCAGCGGCGATGGGTGCTTGCCAAGGACTGGCCCGGTGCCGCGGATCGCCGCTGAAGCGGCTCCCACAGGGGTGTCCACAAGGGCTCCCACAAGAGTTCTCACAAGAGCTCTCACAAGGTCCCACAAGGACTATCTGTTGCGAGCGGTGCGCTCGCTGCCTGGTGGGGGATCGCTCTTCAGAGGAACGAATCGACGCCTGAGACGCGGGCCAGGGCGTGCATGCCGGCGGGTACGTGGGCTACTGAAAGGGCCCTTCCCGTGGTGCGGGCGTGTGCCAGCAGGGCCAGTACCGTGGCGAGGCCGGCGCTGTCGGCCTGGGCGACGCCGGCGAGATCGAGCGTTACCTGTTTGCCGCGATCCAGTTCGGAGCGGGCGGCGCTCAGGGCATCTGCCGCGGTGGCGAACGTGAGTGCACCGGAGACCGCGAGGGTCTCCGGTGCCGGGTTGCTCAGCTGGAACGAAGCGGGATTCACTTCTTCGCGCCGCCGCCAGCCTGCTGCATTTCGTCGATCGCGGCCGAGCCCTTGTTCTCGAGGTCGGCGGTGAGCTTGTCGAGGCCTTCCTTCTTGATCTCGGCGTCGACCTGGTTGCGGTAGTTCGTGATGTACGAGATGCCCTCGATGATCACGTCGTATGCCTTCCAGTCGCCCGTCTTCGACTTGCGGAACGCGTAGTCCACGGAGACGGACTTGCCGTCGTCGAGCATGACCTGCGTGCGCACCACGGTGCGCTTGTTATCGAGGTCGCCGTTGAACGGCAGCACCTTGACGCGGCCACGCGTGTAGTTGAGGAGGCCTTCCGCGTAGCGGTGGGTGATCGAGTTGTAGAAGGCCTTGGCGAAGCGTTCGCGCTGTTGCGGCGAGGCTTTCGAGGCGTTCTGGCCGAGGACCAGGATGGAGGCGTAGTCGATGTCGAAGTGCGGCAGGAAGACATCGTCGATGACGGCGATGAGTTTTTCCTTGTCGCTCTTCAGTTCGGCCTGGTGGCCTTCGATCGCCTTGGCCAGGTCGTCGGAGATGGTCGTGACGATGCCCTGCGGCGACTGCGCGTCGACCGCGGCCGATGCGGCCGCGTTCTGGGCGAACGCGGGAGCGGCGACGGCGGCGCCGATGGTGAGGGCGATGGCTAGGGAGAGCTGACGAAGCATTGAGGTGTCTCCTGGGTTCCGGCTTATTTCTTGCCGGAGGAATCGGGTTGGGTGCCGCCCTGGGCGCCACCGGATTTGTTGTCGCTCGGCGAACCGTTCACCAGGAACTTGCCGATCAGGTCTTCCAGTTGAAGCGCGGACTGCGTCAGCACGAAGCTGTCGCCTTCCGCCAGGTATTCCGGCGAGCCGCCGGGCTGGATCGCAACATACTGGCTACCGATCAAACCGCTAGTGAACACCGCGGCCGACGAGTCATCCGGTATCTGGGAGTAGCGCTTGTCGATCGCAAGGGTGACCGTGGCCTCGCTGCTGCCCGGCTTGATGATCACCGAATCGACGCTGCCGATGGGCACGCCGGCCATCTTCACGGCGGCGCCCGGCTGCAGGGCCCCGACGTTGGTGAAGTTGCCGGTCACGTGGAAGGTGCCACCCAGGCGGTCCGGGGCGCTGCCGCCGCCGAAGAACTTGCCGAGCATCTCTTCCAGCTGCTGGGCCGGACGGGTCAGGCCGATCTCGCCGCCTTCCTTCACCGGGGTCTTCGAGCGGCCGAACTGGATGCCGACGTACTGGTCGCCGAGCAGGCCGCTGGTGTAGATGGTGGCGACGGAGTCGTCGGGGATGTCCTTGTGGCGATCGTCGATCGCCAGGGTGACCTTGGCCTCTTCCTTGCCCGGGACCAGGTCGATGGACTGCACCGAACCGACGCGGACGCCGGCGATCTTCACCGGTGCGCGGGTCTTCAGCTGGCCGACGTTGGCGAAGTGGGTCTCGACCGTGTAGCTGGAGCCCTGGCTGGCGTTGGCCACCGAGGTGGTCTGCGTGGCGAGGTAAGCGAGGGCGGCGAAGCCGAGCACGATGAACAGGCCGGTGCCGACGGCATAGGAACGTCTCTGGGTCACGGCACGATCCTCGAATGGGCGATGAAGGAATGACGGGTCATGGCGGGTCTCCGGTGCCTCAGATCAGGAACGAGGTGAGGACGAAGTCCAGCGCCAGGATGGCGATGGACGAGGCCACCACGGTGCGGGTCGTCGCATAGGCGACGCCCTCGCTCGTGGGCGGGGTGGTGTAGCCCTGGAACACCGCGATCAGGGAGACCACGATGCCGAAGGCGATGGACTTGAGCAGCACGCCATCGATGATGTCCTTGTGGACATCGACGGTGGCGGTCATGTTCGACCAGAAGGTGCCGTTGTCGATGCCGAGCCAGCTCACGCCGACAAGATGGCCGCCGAACACGCCCATGGCGCAGAACACGACGGCAAGCAGCGGCAACGCGATGACGCCCGCGAGAAAACGCGGGGCCACGACGTAGGCGATGGGATCGACCGCCATCATCTCCATGGCGTCGAGCTGGTCGGTCGCGCGCATGAGGCCGATTTCCGCGGTGACCGAGGTGCCGGCACGCCCGGCGAACAGCAACGCGGTGACGACGGGACCGAGTTCACGGTAGATGGCGATGGCGACAACCGTGCCGGTGGCCGATGTGCCGCCGAAAATCGAGAGCACGTCGTACAGCTGCAGGCCGAGCACCATGCCGACGAAGAGGCCGCAGGTCATCACGATGGTGAGGCTCATCGCGCCGACGAACCAGATCTGCCGGACGGTTTCGCGACCGTGGCGAAGGCTGCGCGGGATCGCCGCGAGGATCGTCAGCAGGAACAGGCCGCAGGCGCCGATCTGCGCCAGGCTGCGAGCGACGACGTTGTCTTCCTTGGCGGTCATGCCTTGCCTCCGGGGAAACCGAGCGCGGTGGCGTAGTCGCCCGCAGGGTACTGGAACGGCACCGGGCCGTCGGCTTCACCGCCGAAGAACTGCGCCGTCCACGGCGAACCGTCATGGGCCAGCGTATCCGGCGCGCCCTGCGCCACGACCTTGCCGTTGGCGATGAGGTACACGTGGTTGGCCACCTTCTGCACGGCCGCGAGTTCATGCGCCACGAGCACGCTGGTGATGCCGAGCGTCTGGTTGAGTGTACGGATGAGCAGCAGTACCTGGTTCAGCGCGATGGGATCGAGCCCGACGAAGGGCTCGTCGTAAAGGATCAACGCGGGATCGAACACGATGGCGCGTGCCAGTGCCACGCGCCGGGCCATGCCGCCGGAAAGCTCCGTGGGCATGAGCCGGGCCGCGCCACGAAGGCCCACGGCCTGCAGCTTGTTCAGCACGATGTTGCGGATGAGTTCTTCCGGCAACCGCGTGTGCTGGCGCAAGGGGAAGGCCACGTTCTCGAACACGTCGAAGTCGGTGAGCAGGGCCGAGTTCTGGAACAGGTAGCCGATCCGCTCGCGCAGTTCGAACAGCCGCTCGCGCGACAGCGCGGGCACGTTCTCGCCATCCACCTCGACGCTGCCCGCATCGCCGCGCATCTGCCCGGTGATGTGCTTCAGCAGCGTGGTCTTGCCCGTGCCGCTGGGCCCCATGATCGCGGTGACCTTGCCACGGGGGATGTCGAGGTCGAGGTTGTCGAAGATGGTCTTGCCGTTGAGGACCGTGGTCAGTCCGCGGACGCGGACGATGGCGTCGTCGGTCATGGTGCGAGCAACTCCTCGATCAACGTTTCGTGGCGGCGGGCCGACCACGGCGTGCGCTGGCGCACGGCGCGAACGATCGCCTGGAGGTCCGCCAGGGCGTCCTCGAAGCGGTCATTGACGATGATGTAATCGAACTCGTGCGCGTGGGCGATCTCCTCGCGCGAGTTGAACAGGCGGCGCTCGATCACCTCGGGCGCGTCGGAACCGCGTCCGCGCAGGCGGCGCTCCAGTTCGTGGCGCGACGGCGGCAGGATGAACACGCTGACACAGTCCGGCTTGCCCTTGCGCACCTGGCGGGCGCCCTGCCAGTCGATCTCCAGCAGCACGTCGCTGCCTTCGGCCAGCTTGCCTTCGACCACGGTCCGCGAGGTGCCATAGAGGTTGTTATGCACTTCCGCGTGCTCGAGGAAGATGCCGTCGGCGATCTCGCGCTCGAAGTCGGGGCGCTCGACGAAGAAGTAGTGTCGCCCATACTCCTCGCCGACCCGCGGCGGGCGCGTGGTGTGCGAGATCGACAGCGAGATCGCGGGTTCGCGCTCCAGCAATGCATTGACCAACGTGGACTTGCCCGCACCGGAAGGCGCGGCCACCACGAACAGGGTGCCTTCGATCATCCGCGGGTATCTCGTTGGGGGTACATGGCTCGCTCCCGGTGGCACCGGCGCACCGACGAGTCGGTATCGGCACGCATCCTGTTGTGCAAAAGCCGATTGTACCGGGTTCGGCTATCCGCCGCCTTTCACCGGATTGCCATAACGGCCCGGCGAAACGCCCACGATGCGCTTGAATGCATGACTGAAGGCGCTCTCCGACGCGTATCCCAGGTCCTGGGCCAGTACCGACACGGGAACATCCCCACGGCGCAGCGCGTGCTGGGCCAGGCGCATGCGCCACTGCGCCAGATATGCCAGCGGGGCGACGCCCGCCACCGCCTTGAAGTGGGACGCGAAGATGGTCCGCGACATCGCCGCGGCCTGCGCCAGTTGTTCCAGTCGCCAGGGCGTACCGGGCGCGCCATGCATCAGGCGGAGCGCCGGGGCCAGTCGGGGATCGACCGCCACGCGCAGCCATCCCGCCTTCAAGGGGCCGCTTACCGCGAGGTGCGCGCGCAGGGTATGCACGAACAGGAGGTAGGCCAGTTGCGTCGTCGCCAGGGCCGAGCCGGGCTGGCTACCCCGGCTTTCCTCGACCATGCGATCCAGGATCCAGCGCATGAGCCGGGCTTCCGCCGTTACCCCGCTTACGTGCACCAGCGGCGGCAGCGCCTCGGCCAGCATCGGCGCGTAGGCCGGGTCGAGGCGGATGTGCCCGCCGACCAGCAGTACATCCTCGCCCTCGCCCAGCCTGACGATCGGTGAGCTTCGCCCCTCGAACACGGTGTGTGCGTCGACGGCGTCCAGCGAGAGGTCGCTCGCCATCGTGAAGGCGCGTGGCGCGGTCAGCAGCAGCACGTCGCCCGGCTCGATCCGCGAGACACCCGGCTCGCCGTCGACCCGCAGCCAGCAACTGCCGCGCACCGACGCGAAGAACTTCACCTTGTCCGGCGCGGGAAAACGGATCGCCCAGTCGCCGCCCGCGGTGAAGCCGCCGGAAACCACGGACTCCACATCGGCCAGGCGCAAGATCTCGGAAATGGGGTCGAGGGTCATATTCGAACGATTGAGCATGTAACACGGACTTTCAAGCATTCATCGTTCGGCTGCCGACGTCTAGGCTGATCGAATCCCCTGAGGAGAATCCCCCATGTCCACCCCGCAAACCCCCATTCATTCCGGTTTCTCGGCCACCTCCACGGCCGAGGACGTCATCGCCGGCATCGACCTCACCGGCAAGACCGCCATCGTGACCGGCGGCTACTCCGGTATCGGCACCGAGACGGCCCGCGTGCTCCGCGCCGCCGGCGCCCGCGTCATCGTGCCTGCCCGCGACCTCGCCAAGGCACGCAAGAACCTGGATGGCATCGACGTCGAGATCGCCGCGATGGACCTGGCCGACCCGGCCTCCATCGACGCCTTCGCCGAAGGCTTCCTCGCCGAAGGCGCCCCGCTGCATATCCTGGTCAACAGCGCGGGCATCATGGCTTGCCCGTTGACCCGCGACGCCCGCGGCTACGAGTTGCAGTTCACGACCAATCACCTCGGCCACTACCAGCTCACCGCGCGCCTGTGGCCCGCGCTGGTGCGCGCCCGCGGCGCCCGCGTCATCTCGGTGTCGTCGCGCGGACATCGCTTCACCGGCGTGGATTTCGAAGACCCGCACTACCAGCATCGCGACTATGATCGCTGGCTCGCTTATGGCCAGTCGAAGACCGCCAACGTGCTGTTCGCCGTGGCGCTGGACGCGCGTGGCCGCGCCGACGGCGTACGTGCCTTCGCCCTGCATCCGGGTGCGATCCTCACCGATCTCGCGCGTTACATGACCCAGGACGACCTGCGCGCGTTCGGCGTGGTCGACGAACAGGGACAGCCGGTCGCCGACATGGCGCGCCATTTCAAGAGCGTGCCGCAGGGCGCGTCCACCAGCGTCTGGACCGCCACAAGCCCGCAACTCGACGGCATGGGCGGCGTGTATTGCGAGGACGTCGACGTGTCGCCGGTTCTTGTCGAGGCGGACAACACGCCGGGCCGCGTCAGCAGCGATGTCGGCGTGCGGCCTTGGGCAATCGAACCGGAAGCGGTGGAACGGCTGTGGACGCTGAGCGAAAAACTCACCGCCTGACGATCGCTTTACGCCCAACCATCACGGAAACGACGCGCCGTTAATGCCAGGCGGCGCATCGTTTATTCGCCCCGCGTGAAGGATCCGCGGCGTGCACCCGGCCCAATGAAAGCCCAGCCTGCGCGGCAGTTCGCGACGGGCGGGCATGCGAGATCTGCGCGATCCGAGGCAGCACCATGCGCATAGACAACCCCAACGGTTCTTTTGAATCCTATCCGTACCGCGTGCAGTTCGAGACG
>DATNJP010000286.1:0-11591 GCA_035603855.1 Luteibacter sp.
GCGCGCGAGCTGCAGAAGACCATCGGCGCGATGCCCGCGAACACGCAGAAGCTGACGCCGGATCCGCGAGGCGTGGACGCCGACGATGCGCTGTCATCGGTGGCGTACGACAAGGGCTCGTGGTTCCTGCGCACGCTGGAAGAACGCTTCGGGCGTGAGAACTTCGACGCCTACCTGAAGGGTTATTTCGCCCACTTCGCCTTCCAGAGCATCGACACGGACACGATGTTCGCGTATCTCAAGGCGAACCTGCTGGACAAGTATCCCGGCAAGATGAGCGAAGCCGAGGCGCGCGCGTGGATCTGGCAGCCCGGCATTCCGAAGGACGCGCCGCTGCCGTCGTCGCCGCGCTTCGACAGCATCGACAAGCAGCGTACGAACTTCCTCGCCGGCACGCTGGCCGCCAGCGGCCTCGATGCGAAGTCCTGGAATACCCAGGAGTGGATGTACTTCCTCGATCGCCTGCCCGACGTCACGCCGCTGGCGAAGATCAAGGACATCGACGCCGCCTGGCACCTCACCGGCACGCCCAACGCCGAGATCGGCATGCGCTGGTACGCGCACGCCATCGCCGCCGGCGACAAGGACGTGTGGACGGCCGCCGCGGAGCACATGACGCGCATCGGCCGCCTGTATCTCACGACGCCGGTATACCGGGCGTTCGCCCGCACGCCGGAAGGCCTGGCCTTCGCCAAGGAGACCTACGCCAAGGCGAAGAACGGCTACCACCCCATGACGCAGCAGGCCGTGGAGCGCATCCTGGCCGGCAAGTCGAAGAAGAAATAACGCACGATCTTGCGGTCTTGTGAAAGGCCGCGAGACTTGCATCCTTCCGCGACGCCCCGCATCTTGCGGGGCGTCCTCCGTTCCAGGCTCCCCTGCTCCCATGGCCAAGATCCCGACCCAAGCTTCTTCCGACCGCCGCCCACTCTGGCAACGCCTGCTGCTGCGCCGGCTGAAGTTCCTCATCGTGGTGGCACTCGTGCTCGGCATCGGTGCCGGCCTCGTCTACATCTTCGCGCCGTCGCTGCTTCTGAAGGCCGACGCGGCTCGCCTGGCGATGTCGTCGCATGTCGAGAAGAAGAGCATCGTCGCTGGCGATACGACCTGGTCGTACTACGAAGGCGGCAACGGACCGACGATCGTGCTGCTGCACGGCTTCGCGGCCAACAAGGAAACCTGGCTGGAGATGGTCAAGGGCTTGACCGACCACTTCCACGTCATCATCCCGGACCTTCCTGGCTGGGGCGAGTCCTCGCGGAACGAGAATGGCGATTACGGTATTCCCGCGCAGGCCGCGCGCCTGGAGACCTTCGCCGCCGCGGTGGGTGCGCAGCGTTTTCTGCTCGTCGGCCAGTCGATGGGCGGTGCCATCGCCGGTGTCTATGCCGACCAGCATCCGGAGCGCGTCGCGAGTCTGGTGCTGATGAGTTCGCTTGGCCTCACGTTCAAGGAGAACGATTTCGCGCGCGAGGTGAAGGCCGGCAAGGATCCCTTCATCTATCACGACCGCGCCGACCTGGAAGCCATGCTGGCCCGCATCTTCCTCAAGCCGCCGCACATCCCCGGACGCCTTGAAGACGCGCTTCTCGCGCGCAACCAGAAGGATCACGCGTTCATCGAACGCACCTTCAACCAGCTGAAGGAACCGTCGCAGGCGTTCGCCCTCGATCCGGTGATCGGCAAGTTGTCCATGCCGGTGCTGGGCGTGTGGTGCCGCGAAGACAAGATCATCGACGTCTCGGCGCTGGATACGCTGCGCGGCGGCCTCAAGAATTCGCCCTCCATCGGCGCCACTGTCCTGAACGGCTGCAACCATATGCCGATGCTGGAAAAGCCCGACGAAATAGCGCGCATCATCACGGGCTTCGCCCTGGCGCACTGACGCGAACATGCCGCCCGTGCGGATACCTTTCGGGAGCGCGCGCATCGTGCGCTCCCGAACCTAGCCGCTCAGTCGGCGACGTCGGCGATCAGTCGGTCAAGCTGCATCTTCAGGCCACTGCCGTTCGCTCGCAGCCACGCGCGCTGTTCCTTGTAGTCGGGGAACACGCTTTCCACCCAGTGCCAGAACTTCGGTGAGTGGTTGCGCACCTTCAGATGGCACAGTTCGTGGACGAGCACATAACGCAACGCCGCGGGCGGCGCGAGGGCAAGGGCGAGATCGAGATTGATCCTGTCGCGCGTGTCCAGGCTTCCCCACAGGCTTTTCAGCGGGCGGATACGCAACGCCGTGGGCGCGGCGTTGATCTGCGGGATATAGGCCGGCAGCCATCGCGAGACGTCACGACGGATCTGCGATTCGAAATAGGTGGCAAGCAGTCCGCGCGCGACGAGCAATGCGCGCGTGTGCGGACGAGGGATGGCGAGGGTCAGCAGGCCCGGCTCGTGTTCCACGCGCGGATACGAGCCTTCCGACCAGTCCAGCGTGATGTCGTCGCCACGAAAGGGAAACGTCGTGGGAACACCGACACGCAGCGGCGGCAACGGCTCGGCATCGAGGTTAAACTCGCCGAGCTTCTGCTCGAGCCAGTCCGCGTGGTGACGCAGGAAGGCGGTCATTTGCGCCGTATGCGTGCCATTGGGATAGGTGAGGCGGGCCCCTTTCGGGGTGACCGTCAGGCGCAGGCGGCGCGCACGCGGATGCGCCGCCTTGAGCACGCGAATGGTGCCTCCGGTCGGGGTCGACAGTTCCAGCCAATCACCTTCGTCTGATGCCATGTCGCGAGTCTCTTGCCGATCCCGACGAACATCCCACCAAGCCATATCAGTTCCTGCGACGCCGACGCCCTGTCACTCCGGGCGCGGCAATTTGAACCACTCTTCCAACTTGCCCAGCAGGCGCTCGTACTCCAGCGCCATCAGGGAGAAATTCGCATCCATCTCTGCCGCGGCGGACTCGGGGCTATCGGCCTGTTCATCCAACACGACGTCCGTGAACTTGATTTTACGCAGGATCAGATCCTCGCCTAGTACGAACGAGATGCGGTCGTCGAAGACCAGACCCAACTGGAAAACCTGCTTTCCGGTCCGCAAATGTTCGCGAATCTCATCCGTGTCGAGATCCTGCCGGCGGCAGCGGGCAATGGCCCCCGACGCGGTGGCCGGATCACGCAGCTCGCACTCGTCCCCCAGGGTCAGGCCAGCCGGCAACTCGCCGGTCGCGACCCAGTGGGTCATGAGAATCCGGGGCGACTCCTCGGGCGCCAGCGGCACGGCCGGGAAGCTGCCGAGGGCCTCGCGGATCTGGCTCAGGGTGTTTTCCGCGGATTTCCGGCTCGACGTGTCCAGGACCAGCCAGCCGTTCTTCTTGTCCGCGTAGGTCTTCATGCGCGAACTCCGCACGAACGCGCGCGGAAGCAGCTCGTTCATGACGTCGTCCTTGATTTTCTTGCGTTCCCGGCCGCCGACCTTGCGTCCTTCTTCCTCGGCGATCTTCTGCACGCGGTTGGCCAGTTCATCGTTCACGACCGAGGAAGGCAGGAGCTTATCCTCGCTGCCCACCGTGACCATGGTGTTGCGGGCCACGCTGTGGGTCAGGCCCTCCTCGTTGCGACCCAGCGGCGACACGAAGCCTCGCGTGGCCATTTCCATCGGGCCGACCGGGCGCAGCCGGTGCTCGGGTAGTACCTCGTCGAGGCGCTCCAGGTCGGCGGCGACGGGCTCGGAAAAGCGGAACAGCGTCAGGTTGCGAAAGAACATGTATCGATGAATCTCATGCGAAGGGATGGCCATGGCGGGCGCGAAGCGCCCACCGGCGAAAAGACGTGGCGGGACCGTTACACGACGCGGGCGATGGCGTCGGCCACGCGGTCGATGTTGCCCATGTTGAGGGCGGCGACGCAGATGCGACCGGTGCTCACGGCGTAGATGCCGAACTCGGCGCGCAGGCGCTCCACCTGCGCCGCCGAAAGGCCCGAGTAGGAGAACATGCCGCGCTGGCGTTCGATGAAGGCGAAATCGCCCACCTTGGCCAACCGCTCGGTGAGGCCACTGCGCATGGCGCGGATACGCTCGCGCATCTGCCCGAGTTCGGTTTCCCACGTGGCGCGCAGGTCGTCGTGGTTGAGCACGGCGGACACCACGGCGGCACCATGCGTCGGCGGATTGGAATAGTTGGTGCGGATGACACGCTTGAGCTGCGACTGCACGCGGACGGCTTCGTCGTGCGATGCCGTGACGATGGAGAGCGCGCCCACACGTTCGCCGTACAGCGAGAACGACTTCGAGAACGAACTGGCGACGAAGAACGACACTTCGGCTTCCGCGAACAGGCGCACGGCCTCGGCATCGGCATCGATGCCGTCGCCAAAGCCCTGGTAGGCGATGTCGAGGAACGGCACCAGGCCGCGTTCCTTCACCGTCGCGATCACGCGCTTCCAGTCGCTGGTGCCGAGATCGACGCCGGTCGGATTGTGGCAGCAGGCGTGCAGCACCACGATGGCGCCCGATGGCAACTTGGCCAGGCCACCGATCATGCCGTCGACGTCGACACCGTGCGTGCTCGCGTCGTAATACGGATATTCCACGACCTCGAAACCGGCGCTTTCAAACAGCGCGCGATGGTTTTCCCAACTGGGGTTGCTGATGGCCACCGGTACGGACGGATTCAGGCGTTTGAGGAAATCGGCGCCTACCTTCAACGCACCCGTACCGCCGAGCGCCTGCGCGGTCACCACGCGGCGGTCGGCAAGCAGCGGCGACGTGGCACCGAACAGCAGCTTCTGCACGGCGCTGTCGTAGAGCGCGATGCCGTCGATGGGCAGGTAACCGCGCGGAAGCTGCGCCTCGAGGCGGGCCTTCTCGGCTTCGCGCACGGCGCGCAGCAGCGGCACGTGACCGTTCTCGTCGTAGTACACACCGACGCCGAGATTCACCTTGTCGGTACGCGTATCGGCACCGAAGGCTTCGTTGAGGCCGAGGATCGGATCGCGGGGGGCGAGTTCGACGGAAGAGAACAGGGTCATGATCGGCGGGCCTTGCATTCGTATAGGAGGATGATCAGTCGTTGTCGTCGGCCGTGTCGCCACCTGCCAGCCATGCGCGTGCGTCGGCGCGCGACGCATCGTCGCGTGAGCCGAGGGCGGCGAAGTCGAACAGGTTTCGGTCGGTCAACTGCGACGGGGCGATATTGCCCATCGCGCGGAAGATGGTTTCACTGCGACCCGGGTGGGCCTTTTCCCAATCGGCGAGCATGCGCTTCACCACCTTGCGCTGCATGTTCTCCTGCGAGCCACACAGGTTGCAGGGAATGATGGGATACGCCCGCGCCTCGGCATAGGCGGCGATGTCGTCTTCGCGGCAGTACGCGAGCGGACGGATCACCACGTGGCGCCCATCGTCGGAAAGCAGCTTCGGCGGCATGGCCTTCAGGCTGCCCTGGTAGAACATGTTCAGGAAGAACGTGCCCAGGATGTCGTCGCGATGATGGCCAAGCGCGATGCGCGTGACGCCATTGTCCGCGGCCCACTGGTACAGCGCGCCGCGACGCATCCGCGAGCACAGGCTGCACATCGTCTTGCCCTGCGGGATCACGCGCGTCACGACGCTGTACGTGTCCTGCTCAATGATGTGGAACGGTACGCCACGCGCCTTGAGGTATTCCGGCAGGACGTGTTCCGGGAAATCGGGCTGCTTCTGGTCGAGGTTGACCGCGATGATCTCGAAGCGGACGGGCGCCTTGGCCTGCAGCGAAAGCAGCATGTCCAGCAAGGTGTAGGAATCCTTGCCGCCGGACAGGCAGACCATCACCTTGTCGCCATCCTCGATCATGCCGTAGTCGGCGATCGCCTGGCCGACCTGGCGGCGCAGGCGCTTGGCCAGCTTGCCGGCTTCGTAGGTCTGCTTGCGGAGGGCTTCAGGGTTGGCGGACATGCTGCGGGCGGGAATTCGGACAGGACGAGTCGCCTATTGTAGCCGCTGCGGGGCGGCTCGCCCGGAGTTACAATCGAACCTTCCCCCGCCGCCCGGCCCGACGCCATGCAGGTCCAGGATCCCGCAGAACTCAACCAGCGCCTGGCCGAGCTGAAGGTCGAGCATCGCGACCTCGACGCCGCCATCGAACACCTGGCCGCGGCGATCAGCCGTGACGAACTCCAGCTCACCCGCCTGAAAAAGCGCAAGCTGTTGCTGAAAGACACCATTTCCCGCATCGAGAGCCGCCTCATCCCGGATCTGGACGCCTGAGCCCGATGACCCCCGTTCGCCTGGAAAACGCCCACGTCACGCTGGAGCCACTGGCGCTGGCCCACATCGAGCCCCTGGAGCGCGCCGCGGCCGATGGCCACCTCTGGGACCTCTGGTTCACCTCGATACCCGCCCCGGGCCGCATGGCCGACTACGTCGAGGCTGCCCTGCGCGGACAGGAAGAGGGGCGGATGTCCCCGTGGGCGGTCAGGGAGAACGGCAGCGGCGAAATCGTTGGCTCGACGCGCTACTACGACATCGTGGCCGACCCGTCCCGCATGGCCATCGGCTACACCTGGTACGCCCGCCGCTGGCAGCGCAGCCACCTGAATACGGCATGCAAGCACCTGCTGCTGTCCAACGCCTTCCAGAACGTCGGCGCGGTCGCCGTGGAGTTCCATACGGACGGCTACAACCAGGACTCGCAGCGGGCCATCGAGAAACTGGGCGCCAAACGCGAAGGCGTGCTGCGCGCCCACAAGCGGCGGCCCGACGGCTCCCTGCGCGACACCGTGTGTTACAGCATCCTGGCGACCGAATGGCCGGACGTGGACAAGTGGCTGCAGCTACGCCTGCGGCGGCTCGCGCCGCCGGCCTGAGGCCCGCCTCTTAACGTGCGGCGACGGCATCCCCGTTGGAAGGCCGCACGATCAGCGTCGCCGTCATTCCCGCCGCCAGCACCGTGCCCGCCGGCAGATGGGCGGTATCGATCTTCACGCGCACCGGCACGCGCTGGGCCAGGCGCACCCAGTTGAACGTGGGGTTCACGTCGGCGAGCAGGTCCGTGCCGGTGGGATTGTCGGCATCGGTGATACCGCGGGCGATGCTTTCCACGGTGCCCTTCAAGGTCACGCCGCCGCTCAACAGGCGGATGTCCACCGTGTCGCCGACGCGTACGCCGGGTAGCTTGGTTTCCTCGAAGTAGCCATAGATCCAGTAGGAATGGCTGTCGATCAGGGCGAGCCTCGCCGTACCGGCATTGGCATAGTCACCCACGCGAACATCGAGATTGGTGACGTAACCATCGACCGGCGCGCGCACTTCGGTACGGTCCAGGTTGAGCTGCGCCGAGGCCAGTTCCACCTCGGCCTGCGCCACCGCGGCCAGCGCCTGCTGCTGCGAGGCACTGGCCTGCTTGGTGCTGGCCTGGGCCTGCTGCCAACCGGCGCGCGCGGCATTGGCGGCCGCCGCCGCGTTGGCCTTGTCTTCGGCGGAAATCACGTTGTTGATGAGCTTCTGCCGACGTTCGGACTGCGCTTCGTACATTTCGTAGTTCGAACGGCTTTGCTCGGCACCGGCGAACGCCGCATTGATGCTCGCGCCCGCGGCGCGCGCGGCGGCCTCTGCGGCGTTGAGGTTGGCCTTGGCCTGGGCGACGGCGTTCAGGTAGCGCGCCTGGTCGACGACAAAGAGCAGGTCGCCCTTCTTCACCGTCTGGTTGTCGATGACCCGGACATCGGTCACGAGCCCTGCCACATCGGGTGCGATACGCACGATCTCGGCACGCACGCGGCCATCGCGCGTCCACGGCGAATACATGTAGTGCTTCCACAACGAATGGCCGACGAAGGCCGCGACGACCACGACGGCGGCGGTAACGACGAAACGGACGAGGGTGGCGAGTTTCATGGGGGCATCACTCAGGACAGGAACAGCGCGAAGGCGCCGAAGACACAGACGAAGACAGCGAGCCGGAACAGCGGTGGATGCCACACGAGCCGGTAGAGACCGAAACGGCCTGCCAGCCAGTCGAGCATCCATAGCGCCAGCATGGCGAGGACGAAGAAGACGAGCAGCCCCGGAACCAGGGCGTCGCCGAGAGCGATTTCACGGGGCATGGGCGATCTCCTCGGAGAGCGGGGCATCCGGCATGTAGGCGGCAAGGACGGATTCGCCATCGAGCAGCGCCATGCGGATGAGGTGGAGGTGTTCGAGAAGGTGGCGATTGCCTTCGTGCTCGCAGACGCCGGCGATGGCCGTGGCGACGGCATCGCGCGCCAGCAGGTAGCTCGCCGCATCGGGCTTTTCATAGAAGCGCGCAAGGGTGGCGAGCGCGGCATCAAGATACGGTTTCAGTGTCGACGGCGTGTCGCCACGCGATACGTCGTGACGCAGTTCGATCAGGGCGCGGCCGGTTTCGTGCACCGCGAGCGCCCACGCCACCAGGGCGCGGGAGTCGTCGCTGCCGGGCTCGGTCTGCGCGACGACCTGGCTGAAAAGATCGTGGTTGATGCTTTCGAACCGATGGCGCAAACCGGGCAAGGGCGCTTCGGCAGCGAGGGCCACCTGGCTACGCAGCTGCGCCAGCTGACGACGGCGCAGCCAGGCGGTTCCGATCGCCGAGGGAATGACGATGAACGACACCACCGCCGCCATCAATCCGATCACCTGCGCGATGGCATCGTTGATGAAATGCGTCGGGTCGTACGCCTGCATGTTCTTGAAGGCCAGGATGTAGATCAGGCCAAGGGCCCAACCAAGTCCGAGCCCACCCCAGCGCGGACTTGCCATCAGCACGACACCGGGGACGAGGAACGGCAACACACCCGCCACGAGAAGGCCGTAGCCGTCGAGCTGCGTGAGCACGAAGAAGTTGCAGACAAACCCGAGGACCATGCCGATCAGGTAGCCGTAGGTCACGTCCCAGGTCGCACGCGAGGGATTGGGTGCCGTGGCGAAAAGGCCGGCGAAGATCGTGGCGATCAGCATGGCGCTGGCCCCGAGAGGCCATGCGCTCAGGATCCAGAAGACGCCCAGGGCGAGCATCGTCAACGTGGTGCGGAGGGTCGCGATACCCGCGCCGAGGTAATCGTTGCCGCGATCGAAACGTACGCGCTCGGCCGAACCGGCGACGATACGCGGCGCAAGCAAGGTCACGGCGGCATCCGCATAGTCATACAGCTCGCCGGCGAAGCGCTGGATCAACGATGCACCCGTGTCGAAATCGCGCAGGTCCTGCACGTCGTGAAGGTCGGCACGCATCGTCGCTGCGCTGTCCTGCATGCGCTCGCGCGCGGCAATCAGGCGTGGCAGCAGCGGACGCGCGCCCTCGCCCGCTTCCACCGGTCCTTCCAGGGCTTCCCCGATCGGGGCGTACAGTCCGATCAGCGCGCTCGCGGCCACGTCGCGGTGGGCGCGCTTGAGGCGGTTGATCAGGTGATGCAGGGACTGGAAACTGGTCGACGCCGCCATGAAGCGCTGGTTGAACAGGCGCATGTGGTTGCTTCGTGCACGCGCTTCCACGTCCGAGAAGATCACCGAGCTGCGCAGGTCTTCGAGCGATACCGCCGCCCGCACGAAGCGCAGGTGCGCCTTTTCCATGGCGTCGCGCGGGATCGCGCCGCCCAGGCTGTCGCGCACGAAGCCGACGAAATCGGCGAACTGGTTACGCGCCGTGCGCCGCAGGACGTCACGCATGCGGCTGGGGAAGATGACGTCGCTGACGACGCCGCTGACGAGGATGCCGAGCAGTACTTCACTGACGCGGGCCACGGCCGAATCGAACACGCCCGGCGGATTGTCGATGACGGGCACGGCGATGATGGCCGCCGTGTAACCGGCGAGAACGAACGCATAGGCCTTGAAGTTGCGATAGAGCGTGGCACCACCCGCGCAGAGCCCGATCCACAACGACAACGCCACGAGGAAGAGATCACGTTGTTGCGGGAACGCGGCGACGATGCCGATCGCCCCCACCGCACCGGCCAGCGTGCCAAGCGCGCGGTAGAAGCTCTTCGCCAGGACCATGCCCGACTGGCGGTTCGCCACGATGATCGTCGTGATCATCGCCGTCGACGGCGCGGGCAGGTCCACGCGCATGGCGATCCACCCCGTGATGAACAGCGCGACAAGGGTCTTGGCGACGAACAGCCAGGTGGACGCCTCTTCGCGCATCGTGTCGACCACGATCTGGCGTGTGACAGGGGCGGGCATGGAAAGATCGGACGCGGACATGGGGCGCCTCGTTATTCCCCGAAGCCTGACAGCATCTTCTTGAGCAACACCTCGAGCTGGCCCTGCTCGGCCTGACTAAGGTGCCGCGTCTCACGGTGCAGCAGCGTGACGATATCGGGAAGAAAAGCCTCGATCGTCGCCAGCCCTTTCTCGGTCAGCGTCAACGTGACCTTGCGCCGATCCTCGTCGCTACCCGAGCGAGCGATCAGCCCCTTCTCGCACAGCTGGCTCGTCAGCCGGGTGACATTGGCGGACTTCTCGCCAGCCGCGTCGGCCAGTTCGGAGGGATGCATGCGGCTGTCAGGCGACCCGTACAGCATCATCAGGATGTTGTATTCGGGATGGTTCATCCCGTACGGACGAAGCGTCGCATTCGCCTCGTCCTGCAGCTCCTTGAAGATGTGCTTCACCAGGCGCACCAACACCGCCGGCTCCCGGGGGAAGGTCGGATATTTATCCCGGGTAATATCGAGACGGGCTTCTGTAGGAGCGAAATCGCGCATCGGGGGCTGCCAGTGACTGGTTACCTCATAAGTATATAGTTCATTTCTGTATATTCAATACCGGTAGCTTTTGAATGGTTCGTCCACGCGTGTCGTCATGCCTTAAGCCGAACACGCCCCTTAAAGGCGCCAACTATCCTTAAGAGGCGTAATCGACAATCTTTAATGCCTTAGCCAAAACAATTCGCAAAGGCGACATGTGCTCTCGCCGGCCCCGACCGCTCTGGGCTTCCCGTCGACGCAGATTCCACTGCTCCGTCTCGAGACTACCCTCAGTGTGGTCGGTGGATGATTGCGCACGATTCAACGCTATGGTTGATTTCTGCGCAACTTATGCCATAATGACCTTGCTGCCAATCCTTGCAGCGCAGCCAGTACAGGATCAGACCCCGGGGGCTTTATGGGCAACGAATTGACACCAATTGGCAAATTTCTACGGAAGCTGCGCATTGACGCTGGCGAACGTATCGCCGACATGGCTCGCGCTCTTCGGTGCACGTCCTCTTTTATCAGTGCCGTAGAGCTCGGCAAACGGTCTCCGCCTGAGGATTTTTTACAGGGCGTGATCGCGCACTACAAACTGGACAGTGCCCAAGAACGTGAGCTTCGTACCCTGGCGGTGAAATCAACGACCGCGGTGAGAATCGACCTGTCACAAGGAGGCAACGAACTCTCCAGAGAGCTCGCCGTGGCCTTTGCTAGAGCGTTTCCAGACATCGACAGCGAGCAAGCCGCTGCCCTACTCACAACACTGAACGGGGCGCGGGGCCCTGCACGGAGATAAGCATGAGCGGGTACCAACGAGAGGTGCCAGGACTATCCAGGAACGAAATCGCAGTACGGGCGGGTCTTCTAAGGCAACAATGGGCACTGCTACACGGTGGCTGTCCAGATGCATTTCCAGTTACGGAGTACATCGAAACCCTTCTCATGAAGATGCGCGATGAC
>DATNJP010000287.1:0-9115 GCA_035603855.1 Luteibacter sp.
GGTCGGTTTCGCCTTCCAGCATGAGGGTGCCGGCCGCGAACACCGCCGCTTCGTCGCCGCGGAGATCCTCTGCCAGCGTGGCCTCGTAGACTTTGGCGAGTGCCGCCTTCGGGGAAATGATCCGGTGCAGCAGCTGCCCGTCGTCGGTGAACAGCAGCAAGCCCGACGTCTCGCGATCCAGCCGCCCCACGGTCGACAGCACCGGGTTGCGCAATGAGAAGCGCGGCGGCAGCAGGTCGTAGACCAGTCGCCCCACGTCCTTGCGCGAGCAGGTGAAGCCCACCGGCTTGTTGAGCATCAGCAGCATGCCTTGCGGCGGATCGAGCGGCTCACCCTCGAAACGCACATCGGCGTGCTCCACCTTGTCGTCGGCGTACAGCACCTCGCCCGTGGCGTCGGTAACCAGTCCCTCGCGGAACATCGACGCCACCTGCTTGCGGCTGCCATAACCCAGGTTCGCCAACAGGCGTACGAGTTTCATCGACGAGGCTCCTTTGCTTCGATGACCTTGAAGCCGTCGCGTTCGACGACGGTGCGCACGCTGGCGAAGCACGCGTCGAGCGTCGCTTCGTAAGCCAGGTGCCGATTCGCGACCATCCAGAAGCGGCCACGCGCGGCCAGCCCCTTCGCGGCGGCGGTGATGAAGGCGCGGCCAAGCTGCGGATCGTCGGCGCGTCCCTGGTGGAACGGTGGATTCGAAACGATGGCGTCGTAACCCGCGTCGATGCCATGGGTGACGTCGTGCCAGCGCACACTGGTCGCGATATCGCGGCCCGAACGCGACACGGCGGCGGCGAGGTTCAGCCGCGCCGGTTCCAGCGCGCGTGCTTCGGCCTCATAGAGATCCATCGCGGTCACGGCTGGGCAGGTGTCGATCACCTCGCAGGCGAGATAGCCGAAGCCTGCGCCGAGGTCAGCGACGCGACCCGAAAGATCGGACGGCAATACGCTCGCGAGCAAGGCCGACGCCGTGTCGATGCGATCCCATGCGAACAATCCGCGCCGGCTCATGAAACGTCCGGCCTCGATCGCCTGCGGTGCATCGAGCGCCAGCCACGCGTCGTGCAGCGCGGCGTCAGGCGCCGCGCCCGGTCGCGTCCAGAAAACGCGGCACTTGTGCTTCGAGAGTTCGGCGACGCCGCCCGCGAGGAGAGACAGGTCGGACTGCGCGGTCTTCGCACCCTCCGCATTCGGCACACTGGCGACGACGATGCCGTCGTCGCCGACCAGCGACATCGCCTGGGCGAACAGGGCGCGCGATTCCTCGCGCTGTCGCGTCGGCAGCACCATCACCACGCGGAACCGTCCCTCGGGAATCTCCGGCTGTACGTCGAAGCCGTAACGCGCCAGCGCATCGGCGGCCGGCTTGAACGACTGTTGCAGGGTCCAGCCCGGGCGCCGGCGCTCGCGCAGCGCGAAACCATCGCGAGCGCGCAGCATCAGCAGGCTGCCGTCGGCCGGAAGCGTCAGTTCGCCGTTCGCGAACGGCACGAACAGCGCTTCCAGGGCGGCATCGGAGGCGGAACCGGCAGACAACGCGTTGGACCTCGGCGACAAACGGGGACCGCGGATTCTAGCCGGTCGGCCGCTCAGCTGCTGCAGGACAACATCGAACAACCCACCCGCTCGCGCGCCCAGTCGGGCCGACGCCCGGCCAGATGCTCCCTGCCCGGCTGCTCGTCGTAGGGCTGGCGCAGGGCGTCGAGCAGCTCGTGGACGCCGGCATCGTCGCCCTGCTCCGCCCGATCGATCGCCTGCTGGGCAAGGTAATTGCGCAGCACGTAACGCGGGTTGCTCGCGTGCATCAGGGCCAGGCGTTCCGCCTCGGGCGAGGCATCGTCGCGCACGCGGGCCGCGTATCGGCCCAACCACGCTTGCAGCGCATCGTCGACAGCGGTGCGCTTCGCTTCGTCGTAGAAGGCCGCGCCGACGCTGCCGACACGGGGCGTATCGAGGTCCAGCGAGGCCAGGTCACGGAAGAAGATCGTCATGTCCATCTCGCCGGCGAGCAGCAGGCCGCGCAGATCCGCCACCAGGTCGTCGTCCCCCTCCCGGGCGTTGGCGAGGCCGAGCTTCGCCGCCGAGAAGGCCGCGTCGGTCGCCTCGAACACTTCCACGTAGCGGTCGAGCCCAGCTTGCAGGGCTTCCACCCCCTCGAACAGCGGCGACAACGCCTGGGCGAGGCGCTGCAGGTTCCAGTAAGCCACCTGCGGCTGCTGGCCGAAGCAATACCGACGATGCTGGCGATCGGTGGTGTTCGGCGTCCAGCCCGGATCGAAGTTGTCGACCCACCCATACGGGCCATAGTCGATGGTGAGGCCGAGGATCGACATGTTGTCGGTATTCATCACGCCATGCACGAAGCCCACGCGCATCCAGTGCGCCATGAGGCACGCCGTGCGCTCGCATACCTCGGCGAAGAAGGCGGCGTAGCCGTCCTCGCCCGGGAGGTTCGCGAAGCCGGGATAATGCGTGGCGAGGGTGAAGTCGACCAGGCGGCGCAGCAGCTCGATGTCCCCACGTGACGACGGCAGTTCGTAAGAGCCGAAGCGCAGGAACGAAGGCGCCACGCGGCAGACGATGGCGCCCGGCTCCGGGGCCGGATGGCCGTCGTACATCACGTCGCGCACGACGCTGTCGCCCGTCCTCACCAGCGACAGCGCACGCGTGGTCGGCACGCCGAGATGGTGCATCGCTTCGCTGCACAGGAATTCGCGGATGGACGAACGCAACACGGCACGACCGTCCGCGCCGCGCGAGTAAGGCGTGCGTCCCGCCCCCTTCAGCTGCAACTCCTGTCGGCCATGGTGTGTCGTGAGCACTTCACCCAGCCCGATCGCCCGGCCATCGCCGAGCTGCCCGGCCCAATGGCCGAACTGGTGACCGCCGTAGGCCATGGCATAGCCGGTCATGCCGGGCCAGCGGGCGTTGCCGGCGAAGACCTCGGCGAAATCGGGCGCGTCCGGCGATATGCCCAGCATTCCTGCCACCTCGTCCGACACCGCCACGGTACTCGGAGCCGCCACGGGCGTCGGGTCGACCCAGGAGAACGCCGCGCCAGCGACCTGGCGCGGCACGTTCGATGTCTCGGGATCGGCCGGCAACTCGCGGACGAAGGCGTTGTCGAAGCGGAGGTCTGTCATCGGGGGAGCCGGATGAAACGTTGTGGTCAATATTCGGGCGAACTCAGGGCAAGCAAGGCCTTCCTAACTTCTGGCCCTGCGTAAGAAATCACTAACTCGTGCAAACTAGCGCCCCCGATCACCCTGCTCCGGACGTCATGCGCCCCTTTCGCTCCCTGGCCACCCTGTTTGCCGTCGCCCTGGCCTGTCCGGCCAGCGCCGAGGTGGCGGGCGTGCCGCGCAGCGACAAGACGCTGGTGGAAATCATCAACGCGACCATGGGCACGCTGCCCAACGCGGTGGATTCCCTGTCGGCCAAGGTGCCCGGCGGGCTCCACCCCACGGCCGATGCGCCGCCGCAGATCGTCCGCAGCATGCCCTTCGTCACCCGTGACGGCTTCCGGGTCAGCGCCTTCGAGGCGCGCGGGTTCGACGAAGGCGGCGACGTGCCGATGGTCCGCTTCACGTCGATCCAGCTGGAACAACGCCCCTGCTTCCAGCGCACCGAGATCGACGACAACTTCCACGCGCCCACGTCCGACACGCACCTGCCCACCGCGCCATCGATGCTGCCCAACCGTTACCTGGTGATGCAGATGCCCTGGGGCCGTTTGTCCTTCGGCACCTCGCAGGAAAGCGCCGGTTGCGTGATCGCCATCGTCGGCGACGCCACCAACGGCAGCCTCGGCATGCGCATGCCGCTACCCCTGCCCCAGCCGACGACCATGCCCGGCATGCCGGACCTGCGCCGTACCTGGCCGATGCCGGCGGGCGTCTATCCGGCCGAGTAAGCCACCTGCGGCACCGGATAGCCACCCATGATCCCGTCGATACGGTCCTCCGAGACGGCGGGCGAGAACAGGTAACCCTGCAGCTCGTCGCAGCCGGCCTCGCGCAGGAAGGCCCGTTGCTGTTCGGTTTCCACGCCTTCGGCGACCACGCATAGCCCCAGCGCCGCCCCGAGGTTGGACACCGCGCGCACGATCGCGGCGGAATCGTCGGCGGTCGGCGCCATCTGCACGAAGGAGCGATCGATCTTCACCTTGTCGACGTCGAGATCCTTCAACAGGGTGAGGCTGGAATAGCCCGTACCGAAATCGTCCAGCGAGATGCGTACGCCAATCCGCCGCAAGCGCTTGAGCAGACGCACCGTGGTGCCGTCCGCATTGACGATGGCCGTCTCGGTGATTTCCAGCTCGAGGCGCCGCGGCGCCAGCCCGGTTTCCGCCAGTATCGCGAGCACGACGTCGCCAAAGCGGTCGTCGCGCAGCTGCACCGCGCTGACATTCACCGCCACGAAAAGCTCGCCCATCGGGGCGACGCGCGCACAGGCGGTGCGCAGCACCCATTCGCCCAACCGTCCGATCAGGCCGGTTTCCTCGGCCACGGCGATGAAATGCACGGGCGGGACATGGCCCAGCCGCGGATGCCACCAGCGGGCCAGCGCTTCCAGGCCGATCACCTTGCCGTCGCTGGCGCGGACGATCGGCTGGTAATGGCAGTCCAGGCCTTCCCGTGCACGCAGGGCGTCACGCAGCGCCGCCTCTACCTCGCGACGATGGGCGAGCGCGGAGTCCAGCTCGTCGGTATAGACGACATAGCGATTGCGGCCCTTCTTCGCCTCGTAGAGCGCACTGTCGGCCTTGCGCGCCATCTCGCCCGCGGCGACGGCGTCCACGTCGATGAGGACGACGCCGACCGAGGTGCCCACCAGCGCCGCATTGGCGGGCACGTCGAAGGGCACGCTGGCCAGCACGAGGATCTTCTCGGCGATCCGCTCGATGTCCAGATCGCCGTTGTCCTCGACCAGCAGGGCGAACTCGTCGCCGCCGATGCGGGCCACCGTGTCGTTGGGCCCGAGCAGCCCGCGCAGGCGGGCGCCAAATTGCACCAGCAGCTCGTCGCCCGCCAGGTGCCCGTAGGTATCGTTGACCTTCTTGAAGCCATCCAGGTCGAGGTAGAACAAGGCGGCCTTGCCGGCTCCGCTGGCCGCGCGCGCGATGGCCGCGTCCAGCTTGCTGAAAAGTGCGGTGCGGTTCGCGAGCCCGGTAAGGGCATCGTGGCAGGCCAGCCAGCGGACGTGCGCCTCGGACTCGCGCAGCTCGGTCAGGTCGGTGACCGAGGCGAGCACATGGGGCGCGCCATCGAGTTCGATGCAGGTCTTGCGGGTAAGCAAGGTGCGGACCCGGCCTTGCAGGTCGGTCACCGATTCCTCGGTTTCCACCACTTCGTGGCTACGCAGGACGGCATCGTCGCCGGCGCTGAAACGAAGCGCCTGGTCGGGTGGAAAGAGCTCGTCGTCGCGTCTGCCGAACACGTCCTCGGCGCGGATACCGAAGTATTCGCAGCCCATCCGGTTGACGAAAACCCACCGATGCGCGGAATCGCGCACGAACATCGCGGTGGGCATCATCTCCAGCACTTTCGACCAGTCAGCCAGGCCATGGATCACCGGTATCTCCCCTGTAGGAGGTGTACGCGGTGTCAATTTGCGACGCTGGCCGTGATAACGGTGTGTGCGCCGGGCTCAGGGTCCCAGTGGCGTGGTCGTCGCGGCTCCCTTCGCGCCTTCCCGCAATGGCCGCAGCGACTCGAACTTCTTCTGGTACTCGTCGGTCACCTGCTTCGCCTCTTCGCCACTGCTGATGACCCGGGGGGTGATCAGCACGATCAGCTCGGTGCGGTTACGGGTGCGATCGGTGGAGCCGAACAGGCGGCCCACCACCGGCAGGTGGTTGAGACCGGGGATGCCGGTGTCCGTGGTGCTCTCGTCCTGCTTGATCAGGCCGCCCAGCAATACCGTCTGCCCGCTCTGGACCGCCACCTGGGTGGCGACCTCGCGCTGCTGGATCGGGAAGTTGCCGGTGGTCGCATCCTTGGCGCCGGGCGCGCTCACCACCTGGCTGACATTGAGGTAGACGAGGCCACCCGGATTCACGCGCGGTCGCACGTCGAGGATCACGCCGGTGTCCTTGTATTCCACCTGGCCGACGGTGTTGTCCGTGTTGGCGTTGGTGTTGACGAAGGTCTGCGTGATGGGGATCTGGTCGCCGACTTCGATATGCGCCTTCTGGTTGTTCAGCACGACCAGCGACGGCGCGGAAAGAATCTTCGTATTGCCGCTTGTCTCCATTGCACGCAGGGCGACGGACAGGTTGTTGTTGACGAAGGAGTAGAAGAACGTGTCCGAGCCCGGGTGGAAGGTATTGCCACCGTCACCCAACGCCCACTGCTGCTTGTTGCCCGGCTGGCCGACCGAACCGTCGGTACCACCAACGAGACCTTCGAGGTACCACTGAACGCCGAACTGGAACTCGCCGCTGAGCGTCACTTCGAGGATGCGCGTCTCGATCTGCACCTGCAGCGGCACGGAGTCGAGGCGCTTGATGGCCGATTCGATCTCGGTCCACTGCGAGGGGCGGCAACGCACCATGATCTGGTTGTTGGCATCCACGGACGTGATGCGCACGCCGTCTTCGGTGGTGGTCGAGGAATGGCGGTTGCCGCCGCCACTGGTGTCGCTCGAATCCGAACCGCCGAGGCCACTCGTGCTCAGGCCACCCGTGGAGCCGATGCCCGTGCCGGTGCTTCCCGTCGTACTGCCGAAGCCGGTCGAGGTCGACAGGCCGGACGACATGCCCGGTGACGTGGACGACGACGAACCCGTCGAATTGCCGAAGGCGCCGGTGGTGCTGCCCAGGCCCGAACCGCCGCGGTTGCCCAGGTCGCTGTCGCTGCCGCCCAGGGTGCCGGAGCTGAGGCCGGGCCCTACCTTGCCGCCGCGGTCGCCACTCTTGCCACCGCCCGAACCCCCGCCGTAGATGTCGGACAGGTAATCGGCCATGTCGGCGGCCTGCACGTTACGCACGTCATAGACATAGAGTTGCGGCTCGTTGCCGCCTCCGCGGTCGATGCGCTCGATCCAGGTCTTCACCTCGTCGAGGTACACCGGCTGCGGACTGATCACGACCAGCGAGTTGGTCCGCTCGATGGGAATGAAACGCAGCAGGCCCGCCATGGGCGTGTTGCCCTTTTCGCCGAACAGGCTGTCCAGCTGGGGCGTAAGTTCTTTCACCTGCGCACGCTGCAAGGCGAACACGCCCACCGACATGCCGCGCAACCAGTCCACGTCGAAGGTCGACACGGTGCGCTGGTAGTTGTCCAGTTCGGTCGGCGTGCCGGCCATGACCAGCACGTTGCGCGTCGGGTCGGCCAGCAGGGTGGCGTCGGGGCGAGCGAACGGCTTGATCAGCTTCTGCATCTCGGTGGCCGAGATGAAGTGCAACGGGAACAGGCGCGCCTGCAGGCCGCCCGGAGGTGCCGTGGCGCCCATGCTCGGCACGAGGTTGCCGGCGACGGCGTCCTTCGAGGGCATGACCACGTAGCGGTCGCCGGTGCGGACCAGCGCATTGCCCGTCCACGACAGCAGCGTTTCCAGGATCGGCAGGGCCTGGTCGGTGGTGACCGGCTGCGAGGTGGAGAAAGAGATGTTGCCCTGCACGCCCGGGACGATCGAATAGTTCTCGTGGAGCAGGTCGCCCACGATGGCCTTCACCACGGACTCGACCGGCTGGTTCTCGAAATTGAAGGTGACGGTGCCCGCACCGGCAGCGACCGGCTTCGGCTTGGCCAGGCCCACGGCCTTGACGAATTCACCCGTGCCGGTGGTGACCTCGGGCTGGGGTGCCGGGCTGACCGGCGGGTTCTCGGTGCCGATCTTCAGGGGCTTGGGCACGGGATTCTCGGTACCGGCCAGCGCCTCGCGTTGCAGCGCGCCATCGTCCCGGGGCTGCGGCAGCGTCGAGCATCCTGCTAGCACGACCGCCAGGGCGGTGACGCCGATCGTAAGAAAGCGTGTCATGCAAAAACCATCATGGTTATCGAGCCTGCGAGAGTGGCGGGTGCTTGTTGCGGTGCCGTGACGTGGCCCGCCCGGGCACGCCATTAGAGCAAATAAAAAGGGAGGGCTCCCACAGCCCTCCCCTTCGACTACCCATAGAGGCGAGAGTTCACGGCACCAGAGCCCGCTGAAAGGACGGAATCAGCACCAGATATCAGGCCCGAGGCATGTTCCGCCAGCGCAAGATCGTGAAAAGCGGAAGCCGGGGATCGAACGACGAGTTCAACTGATCGTAGCGAACGGTAACGCGCAGGGTCACCGAGATATTCTCGGTCACCACGCCTGTCGATTCGATCGTCACGACGGCGGAGCCCGGGGTCCATCCGCCCGGGAGGTTGCCGGGGAGCGTCACAAGGGTACCGATCGGCATGCGGGATCGCTCGTTTACGTAGGCCTTTGCAATGTCCGCCGGCATGTTGGGCAGCGCCGAGAGAACGTTGACCGGTGCGTAGTACGGAACCGGCGTGTCCAGTCCCGACCAAAGGGTGAGTGCAGGTTCGACTTTCGCAAAAAGCGCCGCGTCCATGCCGAGCACCGACTGGAGTTCCTCCACGCTGGGGAACCTCGCCTGCCGGGGTGCATACGGGCGGCCCGCGCTTTCATACCGCTTGATGGCGTCGGCATCGGGCGTCGCCGTTGTCGTGCGCCAGATCACGACATCATCTGCAAGACGTCTTGCCCTCGCCTGATTCGCGCCGGCGGCCATGAACAACGACATGAGGATCGCAGGATCGGCGGCGTTGAGGTCGATCTTTCCCGCTTCATCCTCGACGGTCACCGTTACCCTGGCGCCATCCACCTTGAACGACCAGGGTTGGCCATCACCCATCCAACGGGTCGTCTGTTCCGGCCCGGGGACAAGCCCGGCCTTGCGGCCGGCATACACATCGTGGATGCCGCGCATGACACCGGCTTCCGCGGCGTAACGTGCCCGCATCATCGCGAGTGTGTAACGCGCCTGCTCGCTTTCGACGTGAGCGAGCGAAGCGTAACCGCCGGCCAGGATCGCGAGAAGCGTGCATGCCCACAGGACGACCAGGAGCGCGACGCCGCTCTGCATGCTCCTTCGCTTCATGTGCCCTCCTCCCGACGA
>DATNJP010000288.1:0-2533 GCA_035603855.1 Luteibacter sp.
CATGGAATGGGTTGTTCGTCGTCATGCCGAGGGCACCCTCGTCCATGTTCGTCTTGCCCACCAGGACCGCCCCGGACGCACGCAGCCGGGCGACGACATGGGCATCTTCCTCGGGCACAACGGTGCGCCGCCGCATGCCGGCACGCGTAGGCACGCCGGCCACGTCGAAATTGTCCTTGATGGCGATCGGCATGCCGTCGAGGCGGCCGATCACGCCATCCCGCCGGCGGCGGTCTGCCGCCAGCGCCTGCTCCTGGATCAGCGACACGCTGAAGTCAGCGAAGGCGTTGAGCCGGGGGTTCAGGCGCTCGATGGCGTCCTGGTATACGTCGGAAAGGGCCTGGGGCTGGACTCGTCCAATGGCCAGCCAGTGCAGGATCTGTAGCAGGGTGGCGCGTCGCATGTCGACATCGGCGACCGGCGGCATCGTATTCATGAAATCTCCTTGCGCTTGGGACGATTATGAACGCGCTATGTGAAGATCTTGCAACCCCTGTCGTTTGAAACGCCGATTTGCCCCGCTCCCGGCGAAACCGGACAATGCCGGGTTGATTCCGCAGCCAGCCTTTGAGTGAGCCAGCCATGAGCGAACGCGAAACCATGGAATACGACCTCGTCGTCGTCGGGGCAGGTCCCGCCGGCCTCGCGTTCGCGATCCGTACGAAGCAGCTCAATCCGGAACTCTCGGTCTGCGTGATCGAGAAGGCTTCGACGATCGGTGCCCAGATCCTTTCAGGCGCCGTGATCGAACCCGCTCCGCTCGACCGTCTGCTACCCGAATGGCGGAAGAACCCGCCGCCGGTCTGCGTCCCGGTGTCGAAGGACGAGTTCTGGTACCTGCGCGACCACACGTCCGGCATCAAGATGCCCCTGGCGCCGCCGCAGATGAATAACCACGGCAACTTCATCGTGAGCCTTGGCGCGCTCTGCGCCTGGCTGGCGCCACAGGCCGAGGCGCTGGGCGTGGACGTGTTCCCCGGTTATGCCGCCGCCGAGGCCCTCTTCGACGAGAGCGGCGCCGTCAATGGCGTGCGCATCGGTGACATGGGCATCGCGCGCGACGGCACGCACAAGCCCGGCTACACGGAAGGCATCGATATCCGCGCCCGCGTGACTGTCCTCGCCGAAGGCTGCCGCGGCCACATCAGCAAGACCCTGATCAAGAAATTCGACCTGGACGCGAACAGCGACCCGCAGACCTACGGCATCGGCATCAAGGAACTGTGGCAGCTGCCGCCGGGCCGCGGCGAGGCGGGCAAGGTCGTGCACACCCTCGGCTGGCCCCTGGCCAACGACACTTACGGTGGCAGCTTCCTCTATCACCTGGACAACGATCGCGTGGCGGTAGGCTTCGTGGTCGGCCTGGATTATCCCGACCCAGCTTTCTCGCCCTTCGAGGCCTTCCAGCAGTTCAAGCACCACCCCAATGTGAAGGGCTTGCTCGAAGGCGGCAGCATTGTCTCGGCCGGCGCGCGCGCCATCATCGAGGGCGGCTCGCAATCGTTGCCGAAGGTCGAGATGCCTGGCGCGATCCTCATCGGCGACTCCGCCGGCTTGGTCAATGTGCCGAAGATCAAGGGCACTCACCAAGCGATCGCCTCGGGCATGCTTGCCGCCGAACATCTCGTCGCCTCGCAGCTCTCGCCTATCGGCTGGGACGCGGCGTTGCGCGGCTCCGCGGTGATGACTGAGCTGAAGAAGGTTCGCAACATCCGTCCCGGCTTCAACAAGGGGCTGTGGTGGGGACTGATCAACGCGGCATGGGAAACCGTCACCGGCGGCCTGTCGCCGTGGACGCTGAAGAACCATGCGGACTGGTCGTCGCTGGGCAAGCTCGGCCAGTACGAGACACCGAAGAAGGATTACGTGGACCGCACCCTGGCACCGCGCGATCGTCTCGCCAGCGTGTATTTCGCGGCGACCGAGCACGACGAGGACCAGCCGGTGCACCTGAAGGTGGCCGATACGTCTATCTGTATCGACCGTTGTACGACGGAATACGGGAACCCTTGCCAACGGTTCTGCCCTGCCGGTGTGTATGAAATCGTCCAAGATGAGGCGGGCCGGCGTCTGCAGATCAACGCGGCGAATTGCGTGCATTGCAAGACGTGCGATATCAAGGACCCGTATCAGATCATTACCTGGGTGACGCCTGAGGGTGGGTCCGGGCCGAATTATCAGAATCTTTGAGCATGCGCATTCGCCTGGGATGGCTTGGTTGGTTGATTCTGGTCGCGGCATGTATCTGGTTGCCGTGGCATGCGCTATACGAAGGCAGCGGGCCGTTCGTCCGCGAGCTTTCCCGATCCCGTGCGTGGAAAAGTCTTGCCGAGTGCCTTGCGTTGCTGGGTGCCGTGTACGGCAGCCTGCGCCTGCGTCGCGGCGGCGCGGTACTCGCGGTCGTCTTCGCCGAGGTCTATGCGCGGCGCCACGGCGTCGACATCACGCTGTTGCTGCTCGGGGTTTACATCGCGGGCATCCACGCTATGGGGCGTTGTTTCACTGCGGCGCTTGGCGCCGGTCCTTCGGCTGA
>DATNJP010000289.1:0-9940 GCA_035603855.1 Luteibacter sp.
TGACCGGTTGCCGGGCGTGAGCGTCGAGCAGGAGCGGGACAAGGCGGTCGCCACGCGTGCCCGTGAAAACGTCTTCGCCGGCATCGACATCGACCGCATGGCGGAGCGCCGCGACGATCGTCTTTGGGTCGAGGAACTGGAACGCTCGGCGGGCACACGCTTCCTCGTCCTGGACAGCGAAGGCCAGGCCTTCGTGCAAGCCGCAGCCGATAGTCCCGAATGGATGTCGCCCGCGATGCGCTCCGAGCGCTTCGGCGATATTCCTTCGACACTGCTTGGCCTGGCCGACGGCCGCGCGTGGTTCACACTGGTGGTGGACGAAGCGCATGCCGAACTGTATGTGTCCCTCACCGCCGCGCGGCGCATGTCGCTGCGTGAAGCCGGATTGATCCTTCCCGCATTCGACGCCGGCCTCTTTGCCTATGCGAAGGGCATCACGCACTGGCAGCGCCAGACCCGCTTCTGCAGCCAGTGCGGCACGCCAACCCTCGTGGTGGCATCGGGACATCGCGTGCAGTGCACGAATCCCGACGGCGCTCACATGCATTTCCCGCGCACCGATGCCGCGATCATCGTGATCGTGGAAGACGGCGACGCGTGTCTTCTCGGCCGCCAGCGCGGCTGGCCCGCGGGGCGCTATTCCACGCTGGCCGGGTTCATCGAACCGGGCGAGTCACTGGAAGACGCGGTGCGCCGCGAAGTCCGCGAGGAATCGGGCGTGGAAGTGCTGCATGCCACGTATCACTCCTCGCAGCCCTGGCCTCTGCCGGCATCGCTGATGGTCGGATTCACCGCCACGGCCCGGACCCGCGAGATCCGCCTGCGCGACGACGAACTGGAAGACGCGCGCTGGTTCACCGTCGACGACATCGTCCAGGGGATGAGCTCGGGCACGCTCGGCGTCCCGCCGCCGTTGTCCGTGTCATACCGGCTGATCGAACATTGGCTGGCGCTGCGTGGCGTGGCACTCGACGAGTTGGTCGCGAACGCGCCGCCGCGCTGAGATCGCCTACAATCGGACCAACGACACGCGGATGCTCCTTACGTCATGGCCCTACGTCTCCTCGCCGTCCTCATCGCCCTGATCGTCGCCTGGAGCGTGCCGCAGCTGGCCCGCTGGAGGGACGATCGCTGGTTCCGTCACTGGGTGAACCGCCTGGGCGACACCACGGGGGCCGGACGTGTCGCCGTCGTGCTGCTGGTGCCCGTGGTCGCCTGCGCCATCCTGGCCGGCATCCTTCGCTCCCTGCCCTTCTTCGACCTTGGCTGGCTGGCCTTCGCGGTCATTGTGCTGGTCTATTCCCTTGGCCCGCGCGAGATCGAAAGCGACATCGACGCGATCCTGCGGGCACCGGATAGCCTTCGCCGCGACGAAGCCGTGGCCGCGCTGCGCCACGACGACGCACCGCTGACCTGGTTCGCGCCTGTGCTGGTCGAAGCCGCTTTCTTCGGCGCCCTTCGCCGCCGCTTCGGCGTGCTGTTCTGGTTCTTCCTGCTCGGCCCCACCGGCGCGCTGGGCTATCGCCTGGCGCAGATCCTGGGCCGTGACGCCGCGCTCGCGCTCGACGCGGCCACACGCACCGCCGCACGTCGTGTCGCCGATGCGCTCGACTGGATCCCGGCCCACCTGATGGTCTTCGCGATGGCCCTGGTCTCTGATTTCGACGCCGTCATGGGCGCATGGAAACAGTGGCACCACACGTCGGGTAGCCCGCGCTCGCGCCTCGATCCCGAATTCCTCGGTGCCGTCGCGCGCGCCGGCGTGGACGCCGATGTCGAGGCCGGCGATGGCTACGTGCAGGACGTGAGCGACCCCATCGCCGAACTGGAAGACGCGCGGCGTGTCATCCGCCGCGTGCTGATCGTCTGGCTGGCGGTGGTTGCGGTGATCGTGCTGGCCGCGTGGTTCGCCTGAGATAGGCGACAGGCGTTACGTGGCAGGCGCCGCCGACTCAGGCCTTGTCGCCGCGTAGTTCCGACACCCGCGCCTCCAGTACTTCCGCGTTCGCGTCGCCCGCCGCGAGCGGCGCGCCACCCACCAGTTCGATCTTCGACCAGAAGCGGCGCGGCAGGCGTGCGCGCTGGAGCGCGCTGTCGCGGCGGCTGAAGATGCTGCCCCACATGCCACGCAGTGCCAACGGCACCACCGGCACGGGTCGGCGCGCGAGGATGCGATCGACGCCCGGGCGGAAGTTCTGGATCGTGCCGTCGCGGGTGATGCCACCCTCGGGGAAGATGCAGACGACCTCGCCATTCGCCAGCGCTTCGTCCACCAGCTCGAAGGCCCGTTCCATCAGCACCGGATCCTCGTTGCGCCCCGCGATGGGAATCGCCTTCGCCGTGCGGAAGACAAAGTGCAGCAGCGGGATGTTGAAGATCTTGTAGTACATGACGAAGCGCATCGGCCGGCGCACGTTCGCCATCAGGATGAGGGGATCCATGAAGCTGACGTGGTTGCACACGACCAGCGCGGCACCTTCGTCGGGCACGTTCTTCAGGCCATCCACGCGCACCCGGTAAAGCGTACGCACCAGCACCCAGGTAACGAAGCGCATCATGAACTCGGGCACGAGCGTGAAGATGTACACCGCCACGGCGACGTTCACGAGGCCCGTGATGAGAAAAATCGTCGGCACGTCGAGCCCGAGGGCGCCCAGTCCGATGCCGAAGCCGGACGCCATGCAGATCAGCAGCGCATTGACGATGTTGTTGCCCGCGATGATGCGCGACAGCCGCTCGCGCGGCGCGCGACTCTGCACGAACGCGAACAGCGGCACGACGTAGAAGCCCGCGAAGGCGCCGATCATCGTCAGGTCCAGCATGACCCGCCACGCGCCGGGCGCGGACACGAAGGCCAGCCATCCAAGGCCCGCCCCGGGAACGACGCCGGGGCGTGCGAAATACAGGTCCACCGCGAACACCGTGAGACCGAACGCGCCCATCGGAACAAGGCCGATCTCCACGCGCTTCGCCGAGAGCTTTTCGCAGAGCAGGGAACCCACGCCCGTGCCTAGCGAGAAAAGGGTCAGCACCAGCGTGTTCACCGAGCCGTCGCCGCCGAGCGTATGCCGCGTGTAGTTCGGCAGCTGCGCGATCATCACCGTGCCGAAGAACCAGAACCACGAGATGCCCAGCACGGCGTTGAACACCGCACGGTCCTCATGCGTGATCTTCAGCACACGCCAGGTTTCACTCAGCGGATTCCAGTTGAAGCGAAGGTCTGGCGCGGTCGCGGGTGCGGGCGGAATGGCGCGGCTTGCGAGGTAGCCCGCGCAGGCGATGGCGATCGTCGTGAGCGACGCCGCCAACGGGCCGTATCCGGCGATGAGCATCAGCGAGTTGCCGACGATCATGCCGATCAGCATGGCGAGCTGGGTTCCTGTCTCCACCAGGGCGTTGCCGCCGACCAGTTCACTGCGTTCCAGCGCCTGCGGCAGGATCGAATACTTGATCGGGCCGAACATCGTGGAGTGCATGCCCATCAGGAACAGCACTACCAGCAGCAGAGAAATGTGGTGGGTGAAGAAACCGATCGCGGCGACGCACATCGCGGCGATCTCGAAAAGCTTCACGAAGCGGATGAGCCGGGTCTTCTCGAATTTTTCCGCGATCTGCCCCGCCGTGGCGGAGAACAGGAAATACGGAAGGATGAACAGGGCCGGTGCGAGGTTCGTGTAGAGCGACACTTGCGCATCGGGCAAGGCCATCTGGAATGCGACCAGCATGACCATGGCGTTGCGAAACGCATTGTCGTTGAACGCGCCGAGGGCCTGCGTCCAGAAGAACGGCGCGAAGCGCCGCTTCGCCAACAAGGAAAACTGGGACATTCCGCACGCCGTCGCCAAAAGATGGGCCGAGTGTATCCGACCGGCCCGTCCTGGCGATGGCACTCCGCTATCGTGGCGGGGCGATCGGGCGTCAGCCGCGTGTCAGCGCGCGGTGGGCGATATCGCGTCGATAGAACGCATCGGCCAGTCCGATCCGCTCGATGGCGGCATACGCCTTTGCGCGCGCGTCGGCGATGTCGTTGCCGAGGGCGCATACCGTGAGGACGCGGCCACCGGCGCTGACGGCCGCACCCTGTGCATTCGTCGTGGTGCCTGCGTGGAACACCTTCACGTCGCCGCCGAAGTCCGCGTCGGCGCCTTCAATGACATCGCCGGTTCGCACCTTGCCGGGATATCCGCCTGCCGCGAGCACGACGCCCAGCGATGGCCGCGGATCCCATGTCGCCGCGACACGGCGGACATCGCCATCGAGGGCTGCCTCGACCAGGTCGACCAGATCGGATTGCAGGCGCAACATGATCGGCTGGGTTTCCGGATCGCCGAAGCGCACGTTGAACTCGATGACCTTGGGTGCGCCACTCGCGTCGATCATCAGGCCCGCGTAGAGGAAGCCCGTGAATGACGCGCCATCGGCGGCCATGCCCGCCAGCGTCGGCCCGATGATCTCGCGCATCACGCGTGCCGATACCTCGTCGGTGACAACCGGCGCGGGGGAGTACGCACCCATGCCACCCGTATTCGGGCCCTTGTCGCCATCGTCGCGGCGCTTGTGGTCCTGGCTGGTCGCCATCGGCAACGCGTGCGAGCCGTCGGCGATCACGATGAAGCTGGCTTCTTCGCCGTCGAGGAATTCCTCGATCACCACGCGCGACGATGCATCGCCGAACGCCTGCTGGCCGAGCATGTCTTCCAGTGCGGCTTCCGCTTCGCCGAGCGTCATCGCCACGACCACGCCCTTGCCGGCGGCCAGGCCATCGGCCTTGATGACGATGGGCGCGCCCTTCTCGCGAACATGGGCGATCGCCGGAGCCAGCTCGGTGAACACGGCGTAGTGCGCGGTGGGAATGCCATGGCGGGCCAGGAATTCCTTGGCGAAGGCCTTGCTGCCTTCCAGTTGCGCGGCCGCCGCGCTGGGACCGAAGCAGCGCAGGCCTTCGCGGGTGAAGCGGTCGACCACGCCGGCGACCAGCGGCACCTCCGGCCCCACCACCGTCAGCCCGACATGCTCGCGCTTCGCCAGCGCGACCAGGGCGTCGATGTCGGTCACCGCCACGGCCTCGTTGCGCATGCCCGCTTCGCGCGCCGTGCCGGCGTTGCCAGGTGCCACGATGACCTCGTCCACGCGCGGGGATTGACCGAGCTTCCAGGCCAGCGCGTGCTCGCGCCCGCCGCCGCCGATGACGAGGACTTTCATAGGGATCTCCAGACGTTGAACCGACTATTCTACCCGGCACCCCGGGACCCTGCCCGCGAAACGCCACATGGGCGCCACGCCCACAGCCCCTCGCCGACGGAAGCTCGGGCCCCCATTCCCAAGGAGATCGCCCGCATGGTTCGCCCGCTCGCCGTCCTCGCCACGCTATTCGCCGCGGTGGCATCGCTGTCCTCGCACGCCGCCGACTGGCAGGAACACCCCGAATGGGGAAAGGTTTTCGCCGACGCCCATGTACACGGCACGATGCTGGTGTACGACGAACGTACGCAAACCACGCAGGTATTCGACGCCAGCCGCGCCCGCAAGCCGTATATCCCGGCCTCGACCTTCAAGATCTTCAATGCCATGGTCGCCATCGACACGGGCGCCGTCACCGACGAATTCGAAACACTGCCGTGGGACGGCAAGGTGCGGAGCATCGCCGGCAAGCCCATGGCCGAATGGAATCGCGCCAACAGCCTCGCCAGCGCCATGCGCTATTCCGCCGTGTGGTTCTACCAGGAGATGGCGCGTCGCGCGGGCCAGCAACGCATGCAGGGCTGGATCGACAAGGTCGGCTACGGTAATCGCGACATCGGTGGTGGCATCGACAGGTTCTGGCTGGGTGGCGACCTGCGCATCTCCGCCGAACAGCAGGTCGACTTCCTGCGCCGGCTCGCCGACGGCACCCTGCCCTTCTCGGCGCGTGCGCAGGAGATAGCCCGGCGGATCACCATCTACGAAGCCGGCACGAATTTCGTACTGCACGCGAAAGCGGGGCAGGCGGTGCATGGCGCCCAGAACAATGCGGACTTCGACAAGGCCGACGATATCGGTTGGTACGTGGGCTGGGTCGAGCACGCGGGCAACCGTTGGTTCTTCGCCATGAATATCGACGTCGCCCGGCCCGAGGATGCGGCCGCACGGGTGTCGATCTCCCGCGACATCCTGACTCGCGTGGGCGCCTTCGGCACCCCGGCGGCTCACTGACCGCCGAGGCGATCAGCGCGCGTAGAGCATCGCCAGCAGCTGCCCGCGCGGCAGCTTGCCGGTTTCGTTGCGCGGCAACACCTCCACCAGGCGCAACGGACGCGGAAGAAAAACCGGATCCATGGCATGACGAAGCGCGGCGAGCACGCCCTGCTCCGTCATGCCTGGGGCCACGACCAGCCCCGCGATACGACGGATGCCGGCGCCATCGACCTCGTCGAGCTGGAAAAGCACGCCATCGCTGACACCGGGGATGGCGAGCAGCCGGCGATTCAGGTCACCCAGCGACGCACGCTTGCCGGCGATCTCCAGCAGGTCGCTGTTGCGTCCGCGCAGGCGAAAGCGAGTGCCCTCGTCGTGCAGCGTGACGATATCCGCCAGCGCGATGGGTTCCGCCAGTTGGGGCGCATCGACGAGGGTGCCGTCCGGCTGCGGGTGAAGCGTCACGCCAGGATAAAGGGTCCAGTCGTCATCCTTCGACGTGCGACGGCTGGCGAAAACGCAGGTCTCCGTCGAGCCGAACACTTCATATAGCGGTGCGCCGAAACGCTCTTCCGCCGCGACGGCCAGGTCCACGGGCATCGGCGCGGTCGCGGAAACGAAGGCGGCCAGCGCGGGCAAGGCGACGCCCGATTCCACCAGCGCGCGCAGGTGGACAGGTGTGATCACGAGGACGCGCGGCTCGGGCATCGTGCCCAGCGCCGTGGCGACGTCGGCCGGGAAGAAAGGCCGCCCCGCGTGCACGCTGACCTCGGAGAGCAGCGGCATCAGCACCGACATCTCCATGCCATACATGTGCTGCGGCGGCACGGTGGCGACGAGGTCGAATGACGTCCCGATGGATTTGCCGAGCATCGCCGCGTTACCGGCGTTGCTGGCGACGAAGCTGCCCCACGTCTTCACGTTGGGCTTCGGCTTGCCGGTAGACCCGGACGTATACCCGATGGCGACCACGGCGTCGGCCGGGATCATGGGTACGTCGATCTCGCCCGGCGTCGCGGCACCCAGCGATGGCATGCGCACGTAGCCGATGGGTGCCGGCGCAAGGTCGAGTTCGCCGATGGCGTACGAGCCCGGATGCCCCGCCATCACTTCGTCCACCGCGTGCGGCGCGCGCGACGGCGGCAGAAGATTGGTCTGGCCACGCACGATCAGCGCGGCGAACGCGACGAGGAAGGCGTAGCGGTCTTCACACAGGTTCACCGCGCTGTCGGCGTCGGGAAGCAGTGCGGCTACCTGACGGACGTGACACAGGAAAACGGCCGCGCTGACAGGCTGGCCATCGCGCCAGGCCACCGGCCGCGACAGTGTGCCCACCAGCAACGGCAGGCGTGTGGCGGCTACGCGCCCGCTGATTTCATAGACGTTAGACGACAACGGATTCTCCCCCTACCCGGCGCGGATGATAGCGCCGCTGAGGGCATCGCGGATGGTGGTGGGACGATCGAAGCCGCCCAGCGGCGCCTCCAGGGCTCCATCCAGCCGCTCGCCGAAATAACGCTCCAACGTGGCCAGGTCGCGTGCGGGTGGTTCGCCATGCGGATTGGCGCTGGTGGACACCAGCGGCCGGCCGAAGGCGCGGCACAGGGCCGCGGCCGGTTCATGCGCGGTGACGCGCAGGGCGATTCCCGCATGAGCGCCAGCGACCCAGTCGGGTACGTGGGCGCTTCTCGGGAAGATCCATGTGTGGGGACCCGGCCACGAAGCGAGCACCTGGTCGAACACCGACGCGGGCACGGCGTCCCGATCGATGTAGGGTTCGATCTGGGCGACGTCCGCGGCGATCAACAACACGCCCTGCGTGGACGGACGCCCCTTGAGGGCGAACAGCTTTTCAAACGCCACGCGATCGTGCGGATCGCAACCGAGGCCGAAGACCGCCTCGGTGGGATAGGCGAGCACCCCGCCTTCATGCAGGAGTTCCGCTGCCGCATCGATGGTGCCCGGGACGAAGCGACGCATGTCAGTCGGCGACGGGCGACGCTGCCTTGCTCGCCGTCTTCTTGACCGCGGCTTTCTTCGTCGCCGTCGTCTTGGCGGCGGTCTTCTTTGCCGTGGCCTTCTTCGCGGCGGCCTTCTTCGTTGCGGTTTTCTTGGTCGCCGCCTTCTTCGTCGCGGTCTTCTTCACGGCGGTTTTCTTGGCCGTCGCGTCCTTGGCGACCGCGGTTTTCTTCACCGCTGCCTTCTTGGTCGCCGTCTTCTTCGCCGCGGTCTTCTTCGCGGCACGGCCACCGCGCGGCTTCTTCACGGGAGCCGCGGCGAGCAATTCGGCGCACTCGGTTTCAGTAAGCGTCTTGGGCTCACGGTCTTTCGGGATACGCGCGTTCTTCTCGCCGTCGGTGATGTACGGACCATAGCGTCCGTTCAGCACCTGCACACCGTTGCCGAAGTCGATGATGATGCGATTGGCGATGGCCTCGAGCTTTTCCTGCACCAGCTGCAACGCACGCGGCAGCTCGATGACGTACGGGTCGTCCTCGGGCTTCAGCGACGCATAGGTGCTGCCCTGCTTCACGAACGGACCGAAGCGGCCGATGCCGACGGTGACGTCTTCGCCCGCTTCGGACTGGCCCAGCGTGCGCGGCAGCTTGAACAGCTCCATCGCCTCGTCGAGGGTGATGGTGTGCATGCTCTGGCCGGGACGCAGGCTGGCGTACGTCGGCTTGTCTTCGTCGTCCTTGCTGCCGATCTGCGCGTAGGCGCCATAGCGGCCCAGTCGCACGGATACGGGCTTGCCGGTTTTCGGATCCGCGCCAAGCTCGCGCGCGCCGGTGGCTTCGCTGCGATCGACGGATTCGGTCTTGTCGTCCACCAAGGTCTTGAACGGCTGCCAGAAGCGCTCGAGCAGCGGCACCCAGGCTTCCTCGCCACGGCTGACCGCGTCCAGCTCGTCTTCGAGGCGCGCCGTGAAGTCGTAGTCGACGTACTGGGCGAAGTGTCCGGAGAGGAACTGGCTGACCGCGCGGCCGACGTCGGTGGGCTTGAAGCGGCGGCTGTCCAGGAGCACGTACTCGCGGCTGAGCAGCACCTGGATGATGCTGGCGTAGGTCGACGGGCGACCGATGCCGTATTCCTCGAGCGCCTTGACCAGGCTGGCTTCGGAATACCGCGGCGGCGGCTCGGTGAAGTGCTGGTCGGCGGCGATCGCGGAGACCGGCACCACGTCGCCCTGCTTTAGGCGCGGCAGGCGACCCTGTTCTTCATCGTCCTCGCCCTTCTGGTCGCGACCTTCCTCGTAGACGGCAAGGAAGCCCGGATCGATGACGGTCGTGCCCGTAGCGCGGAAGGCGGAATCGGCCACGGGAAATTCCACGGCCACCGTGTTGAGCGTCGCATGCACCATCTGGCAGGCGACCGTGCGCTTCCAGATCAGTTCGTAGAGCTTGCGCTGGTCGTCGTTGAGGAACGACGCCACGCTGCGAGGCGTGCGCATGGCCGAGGTGGGGCGAACGGCTTCGTGCGCTTCCTGCGCGTTCTTGGACTTGGATTTGTAGACCTGCACGCCGTCTGGCAGTGCACCCTTGCCGTATTCGCGCCCAATCAGGTCGCGCAACTCGGCCAGGGCGTCGTCGGAAAGTGCCACCGAGTCGGTACGCATGTAGGTGATGAGACCGACATTGCCCTCGCTGCCAAGGCCCACGCCCTCATAGAGGCCCTGGGCGATGCGCATGGTGCGACTGGTGGAAAAGCCGAGCTTGCGCGCGGCTTCCTGCTGGAGCGTGGAGGTGGTGAAGGGCGGCGCCGGACG
>DATNJP010000290.1:0-8907 GCA_035603855.1 Luteibacter sp.
GACGCTCCATCGCCTCACCCGGTCCTGCATTCCCAGTAAGTCGCCGGCTCGCGAGCCGGGTTTTCGAGTGTTGGATAGAGGTGTGTGTGATGGCAACAGGTACTGTGAAGTGGTTCAACGACGCCAAGGGCTTTGGCTTCATCACTCAGGATGAAGGTGGTCCGGACGTGTTCGTGCATTTCCGTTCCATCCAGGGCAACGGCTTCAAGTCGCTGCAGGAAGGTCAGAAGGTGGAATACACCGTGACCCAGGGCCAGAAGGGCCCGCAGGCGGATAACGTCGTTCCGAAGTGATTCGTTCGGGTTGGCTTTTGCCGCCCGTCCTTGCATGACTTCTGCTCCTTCGGCGCTCACGCGCCGGAGGCGCTTTTGTGCGTATGACCCATGAAATTCTGACCGGCGTTCCCCTTTCCCTGCGAATGGCGGATGGGGCCACGGCCGAGCTGCTGCTTTATCGTCCGGATGCCGCGGTCCATGCCGCCTTGTTGTGGGTTCCGGCCCTTGGCGTCGCCGCCCGGCATTACGAGGCGTTCGCGCGGGCGCTTGCCGCGCACGGCATAGCAGTAGGCATCCACGAATGGCGCGGCCACGGATCGAGCGATCGACGTGCCAGCCGCCGCTGCAACTGGAGCTATCGCGAACTCATCGACGATGACCTTCCGGTAAGCCTGCGTGCGCTCGCGGACGCGGTGCCCGGCGTGCCGTTGCATGCCGGAGGCCACAGCCTGGGTGGCCAGCTCGCCTGCCTGCTGGCAGCGACAACCACGCTCTCGCTTTCTGGCATCGTGCTGGTCGCCAGCGGTGCGCCATTCTGGAAGCGATTCAAGCCGTGGGTATGGTTTGCCTACGTCGCCGCGCCCTTGCTCGCGCATCTCGTCGGCCGTCTGCCTGGGCGCCGCATCGGGTTCGGTGGCAACGAAGCGAGAGGGGTCATCTCCGACTGGGCGCGCAGTGGACGCACCGGCGTATACGCGGCCCGCGGCCTCGCCATCGATTTCGAGGCGAAACTCCGTGCGCAACGTGCACCCGTCCGGGCCCTTCGCCTCCGCGATGACTGGCTGGCGCCGCAGGCGTCGCTGGACTTCCTGCTCGACAAGATGCCGGACGCGCCGCGCACGACCGGCGTGATCGGGCCGGACGACCTGGGCGGCGTGCCCGCCGACCATTTCGGCTGGATGAAGGCCTCCGGCGAGATCGCGCGACGCATCGCCGAATGGCTGCGCGCTCCGTAGCGTTCGCGACCTCGCCAGCGCGCTTTCGTACCATCCCGTCAGCGGTTCGTTTGCTAGGCTTTAGTCATTCCCAAGGAGCCCAGACATGACCACGATCCCCATTGACGGCAAGGCACGCGATCTCGGGGGCGGCTTCGTCGTCAGGCGCATGCTTCCCCACCTGAAAGCGCGTCATGTCGGTCCCTTCGTCTTCTTCGACCAGATGGGGCCCGTCGCCTTCGGCGATGACGCGGGACTCGATGTCCGTCCGCATCCGCATATCGGCCTCGCCACGGTCACGTGGTTGTTCGACGGCGTGATCCGTCATCGCGACAGCCTGGGCAGCGCGGTCGACATCCATCCTGGCGACGTCAACTGGATGACCGCCGGGCGCGGCATCGTGCATTCCGAGCGCACGCCGCCCGACGCCCGCCACGGTGGGGAAGGACTGCATGGCATCCAGGTCTGGGTGGCACTGCCCAAGACGCATGAGCAGGTCGATCCTGAATTCCATCATCACGGGGCAAGCGAGTTGCCCAAGGTCGAACGCGATGGCGCGCGGCTCGTGGTGATCGCGGGTGACGCTTTCGGCGTTTCCTCGCCGGTGCGCGTGTTCTCCCCGATGTTCTTCGTCGAGGCCCGGCTTACGAAGGGCACGCGACTCACCATGCCCGAACAGCATGCCGAATGGGGCGCCTACGTGGTCGAAGGCTCGGCGCGCTTCGACGATGTGGACCTGGCCGCACTGGACATGGCGGTGGCCCACGATGGCGCACCTCCCGTGCTGGAGGCGAACGAGGATTCGCTGGTGATGCTGTTCGGCGGCGCGGCCCTCGATGGCGAGCGGCACCTGTGGTGGAATTTCGTCGCCAGCTCTCCCGAACTGATCGAAGCGGCCAAGGCAAACTGGGACGCGGGCAATTTCCCGGTCGTGCCCGGCGACGAGAACGAGCGGATACCCTTGCCCACCTATTGAGCCCGGAGCCAGCATGGCCACCTTCGCCAGTTTCCGCGAGTTCTATCCCTATTACCTGGGAGAGCACAGCGACGTGCGCTGCCGCCGCATGCATTTCGCCGGAAGCTGGGTGGTGGTGTTCGCCCTCGTCATGCTGGTCGCCACCGGCCAGCCGCTGTGGTTGTTGCTGGCGCTGGCCGGTGGCTATGGTTTCGCATGGATCGGGCATTTCGTCTTCGAGAAGAACCGTCCGGCGACGTTCCGCCATCCGGTCTACAGCCTCATGGGTGATTGGGTGATGTTCGCCGACATCCTTCGGGGGCGCGTGTCGCTCTGAGGCGGGTCAAGCCACTTCCGCCGGCATGACCGCACGGCTGCACTCGCGCTGGGCCCTGCGCGCGGCGCTCCATGCGTCGAGCCTCATCTCTTCCCGCGCCACCCGGCACGCGTCGATCAGGCGTTCCACATCGGCGTCGCTCATGCCCGCGTTGAGGGTCAGGCGCAACAGTGAGCGGTTGGTCGTCGTCGCCGGGGCGCTGAAGACCGAACCGAAGATGCCGTGGCGTTCCATCACATCGCGCACGTGGCCGGTGAGGATCTCCTGTCCGGCCTCGAAGGCGATGATCTGCTCGGTGCCGTCGCCGATGGGATAACCCAAGGCGGTCAGTTCGCCGCGCACGTGGCGGGTGATTCCACGCAGCCGATGCCGCCGCCATGTTTCGTCCTGGATCACACGGTGGGCGGCGGAAAGGCCGGCGAGCTCATAGGGCAGGAGCGACGAACTGAAGATCGCCGGCAGCGCCTCGCAGCCGAAGTAGTCCTTGAAACGCGTGCTGCAGGCGATGAAGCCGGCACGCGAGCAGTAAGCCTTGGCCAGGCTGGCGGTGATGAAGTGCACGCGGTCGTTCAGGCCGAGGCTGGCGACGAGGCCTTCGCCGCGCTGTCCATGCGTGCCGAGGGAATGGGACTCGTCGACGACGAGGACGCATCCGTGGTCACGCGCGATGTCGGCGATGTCCACCAGTGGGGCGACGCTGCCATTGGTGCTGTAGACGGCGTCCACGACGATCACGCCCGGGCCGTGGCGCAGTACCTGTCGCTCCAGGTGGGTGACGTCGTTGTGCAGCACCGACACCGCTTTCGCTCCCGCGCTGCGGATGCCTTCCCATAGCGACGCATGCGCCAGCATGTCGACATAGACCGGCACGCGTTCCGCGGCGATGGACTGGATCAGACCCACGTTCGCCGCGAACCCGGATTGCGCGAGGATGCCGTCCTCGCTGCCGACGGCACGGGCGAGTTCGCCTTCGACGCGATGCAATGGCTGGTCGGCATCCTGCTGGAACAGCGCCGACATCATCATGCCAAGGCCGCCTTCGGCGAGCGACGTTCGTTGGGCCTCGATGATCGCGGTGTGTCCCGCGATCGCGAGGTAGTCGTTGCTCTGGAGCATCAGGTCGCCATCGTGCGGGCGCCGCCCCCTCAAAATGTGACGTCCACCCCAGTCGATCGCGACGCGTTCGTTGTGAAATCGATCAACCCTCTGCGTGACGAAATCCGGAAGTGCGGGTGCCTTCAGTGGGCGACGCAGGACGGAAACGTTTTCCATGGTTCATCTCTCTCTGGTGAAGTTACGGGCGACAGTCCGCGACCACCCAAAAGGGGCGGCGCGAGCGTCGGCCTCGCCCAGGCAGACGCGAAATCAGAGAGAGAGGAGGCGCATTTCCGGCATCCCGACGCGCGGGATCCCTGCCTCGTGCCATTACTAGAGAGACGTTGTAAGGACCGGGTGGTCCGAACGTGACGATGGTTTCCGGACAACGCGAACCTCTCGCGCCGGGATGTCCGTCACGTGGGAGTCCGCTTGCCAGGGGATCCGGAACGACCTAGATGAAGCGAGGCCTGCTGTCGGCGGCAAGGCTCAAGTCCTGCTCGCGCAGCCATGTCCGGTATGACTTCACATGCTGTAGCCGGAATCGCTCCACATCGTCGATGAGGGCGTAGTAGTACCACTGTTCGCCTGAAATCGCGGTAGCCGGGTACAGATGGGACGCCGGATCGCTGACGCCCTTGTGATAAAAGCCGTCCCGCGAGTTGAACCAGGGGAGGGCCTCGCCGCTGCGCAGGGCTTCCAGGACACCCGGTGGCGCGTTCAGATCTGCCGCAATTTCATAGTGCGTGCGCAGGTCTTCGTCGGTCTGCACGAGCAGGAAGCGGCCGATGCCCCAGGCATCCACCAGCAACAGTCCGGTCGGGTTGCAATGCACGTAGCACTCGACGGGCTGGAAGGTGGCGGTAACGCTCTGCAGTACCTCGCGGAAGGCGGGATCGCGCAGGAAGCGGAAATTGCCCAGTGCCAGGGTCTCGGCGACGAAGGCGCTGGCGCGTTCGAAGTAGCGATGCTGCAGCTCGGTGATCGCGGTCTGCAGTTTTTCGATCGCCAGGGGATCGTTCTTGCGGATGAAGCGGTCGATCACGCCCGAATTGAAGGCGTCGATCGCGGTCGCGTCGTCGGCGCGACCGGTGAGGAGGATCTTGCCGATATGCGGGTTGGGCAGCCGCTTGCAGAACGTGATGCCGTCCATCTCGGGCATCGCCTGGTCCACCACCACCACCGATATCTCGGCGAAGCGCTCCGGGTCGTAGACCACCCGGTGGATGGAATCGATATCCAGCGCGACGAGTTCCTGGGTTTCGGACGGGCGGTCCTTCCAGCGGTACAGCCAGCCACCACCGGGCACGGGACGACTGCCATTGTTGCCCAGGGTGGCCAGGGCATTGCGCGGCGAGCTGAACGTGCGGACCCGCACCATGGGATCGAGCAGCAACGGGACGACGTCGAGGTATTCCTCGTGGTCGTCCACGAGCACCGTCGTGGTCGGGAAATGGAAGGGCTGGATGTCACCCTGCGAGTTCAGCGTCATCACTGCCGGTCCCCGGTCTCCGGATGCGGGAAGGTAAGGGTGAATTCCGTGAATTCACCCAGATTAGTACGGCATGCGATGCCACCGCCCATATGCTCCATCGCCGCGCGACAAAAAGCGAGTCCTATCCCCAGGCCGGTGATCGTCCCAGAGCCCGCGCTGTCGCTCGAATATGAATAGAAACGGTTGAAAATACGGGGAAGAACGTCGGGCGGGATGCCCGGGCCCGTATCGTGAACGCGAATACGGTTGCCCTGTTCGTCGGGCTCGACGAACACCCGGATGTCGCCCTTGCCGGCCCGGTCGGTATGAAAAAGTGCATTTCTCAGCAGGTTGAAGAGCACGTGCACCACCAGGGCCTCCTCGCCGAGCAGTCGAAAGTCGCCCGTGGCCGACAGGGTGATCCTTTCGCGCTCCGCGCGCGATCCATAAGGGAACCGGCGGAGGGCCTGTTCGACGCATTCGCGGGCGCCAAGCAAGGTCAACGGCACTTCGCCGATCGGTCGAGCCGACAGTAACAGCATGTCGATGATCGTGTTGGCATACGTGACCTCGCGTTCCATCACGCCAATGCTGCGCTCGAGCGCGTGCAGGTTCTGGGCGCGTACCTCGGGCACGGCCAGGCCCGACCCTTCGGCCAGGCGGTGGCTGCGGATGAGATCGGGCATGAAGCGGGCGACGGCACGCGCGGCGATGCGAAGCGATCCCAGCGGCGTGCGCAGTTCATGCGCGATGTTGTTGGAGGCGGCCGTCAGCGCGTCGATGCGCGACTGCTCGGCCATCGTCGACGACACTGTGCAGGTGGCACCGCCGACCATCGCGAACATCAGCAGGGGCACGTATTCCAGCATCGTGCGGGTCTGCAGGTGGGCATCGGGCGAAAGCACGAAAACCAGCGCCGCGAGCAGGCTGCCGATGCTGAACACCACCAGGAAGCTGGCGATGTCGAACAGCATCATCAGCAGCATCACGCAGGCCAGGTGGGTCATCAGCCACGCCGGTGTCGCGTTGCGCAGGGTCATGTAGCCGACGAAGAACGGCATCGCGACGGTCATCGCGAAGTACCAGTAGGTGGGTAGGTGGGTGCGCAGGCGGCGCGGCCACCAGGGCAGCAGGGCCAGCGGGATGAAGGTGGCGCTGCAGACCAGCCGCATCGGCAGGTTTTCGTACGGCTGCGGAAACAGGTAAGCCCAGACCGGGTAGTACACCGCGAGGCAGAAACTGCCGACGACCCCGATGGCGACCATCTTCGGCTGCGAATAGCGCGTGCGCAGGAACATGGTTGTTTCGAACCGGGCCATGGCGCGCACCAGCAGCCAGAGCTGCAACTGGATGAAGCGCCGGGGTCGGCCGGGTTGGTCCGGGGGCGTGGACATGGGCAGGGGCGTGTCCGTCATTCGCTCGTGGCGCTCGTGAAGGCCGCCGCGCTCAGCGGTATTGCCGGTGGCAGGCCTGGCAGGCCTCGCCGATACGGGAGAGTGCCGTGCTCAGGGCCTCACAACTCGCCGGAGGCGCCGCCGTGGCGCCGTCCAGGGCCCTGACCAGGGTGTCGCCAGCGGCATAAAACGGGGCGTCCATGTCCGGAAACGCTTCGCGAATGTCCCCGGCCGTGTCCCGCATGCGTGCCAGCCGGCCAGCCGAGACCTTGGCATCGCACTGTTTCGCCCGCACGTTGGCGCGCAGTGCGCCCATATGGTGCTGCATGACGGCCATCACGCCACGGTGGAAAGGCGTCTCCTGATGCAGGGCCGACAGGGCGAAGATCGCTCCCATCGCGCCTACCACGAGGCCAAGGATGACGAGTAACAGCGGGCGCATCGGTGGTCCATGGCAGCACGAGGTCGCCAGCATAGCCCACGGTCACGTTCTTTCAATATGAGACAATGAGCACATATCCCCTGATCGAGACCCCCGTGAGCACGGCCCAGGCCGAACGTTTCGCCGGCATCGAGCGGCTTTACGGCCGCGGCAGCCTGGACCGTCTGGCGCATGCGCACGTCTGTGTGATCGGCGTGGGCGGCGTGGGCTCGTGGGCGGCCGAGGCATTGGCGCGCAGCGGCATCGGCCGGCTGACGCTGATCGACGGCGACGACGTGTGCCTGTCGAACACCAACCGCCAGTTGCACGCGCTGGATGGCCAGTACGGCAAGCCCAAAGTCGGCGTGATCGCCGAGCGCGCACACGCCATCAGCCCGACCATTCGCCTCGAGGCGGTCGAGAGCTTCCTCACGCCGTCCACCCTCGATGACCTGCTCGACCGCCATTACGACGTGGTGATCGACGCCTGCGACGCCTTGAAGGTGAAGCTGGAGACCATCGTCTGGTGCCGCCGGCGCAAGGTGCCGCTGGTCACCGTGGGTGCCGCGGGTGGGCGTACCGACCCGACCCAGGTCCGCGTACGCGACCTGTCGCGCACCGAGCACGACGCCATGCTCAGCATGATCCGGAAGAAGCTTCGCCAGGAATACGGGTTCCCGCGCAATCCGGACCGCTTCTTCGGTGTGTCGGCGGTTTATTCGATGCAGAACGTCCAGTACCCGCAGCCCGATGGCAGTGTCTGCGGCGTGCGTCCGCCTGGCAGCGATGCGCTCAAGCTCGACTGCGGTGGCGGCCTGGGTGCCGCGACCCACGTGACGGGTGCGTTCGCATTCGCCGCAGTGGGCAAGGCGCTCGAGAAACTGACCACGCCCGCGAAGGGCTGACCTCGTCAGCGCGACGCGGCGACGATGCGCAGCGCCGCCTCGAGGCGCCCGGTCGATTCTTCGGCACCGAGACACAAGCGGATGCCGCGGGCCGGTTCGCCGGCGACCTGAAGCATGCGCGACGGCGTAAGGCGAACACCGCCTGCCGCCGCGCGCGACTCGATGCCCTCGGCATCATCCGTCGGCAGCCACGCATGCAGGCCTCCGGCGGTGAGCAGGTCGTCGCCGACGATCGAGCGTGCGAGCCGGTTGCGCTCGTGCATGGCGGTGGCGAGGTTCGCCAGAAGGAGGTCGGCGGTGCCGTCGGCCATCCAGCCGGCGACCACGGCCGGGAGCAGGGCGGGGAGGCCGTCGCTTTCAAGGCGGATCGATTCCGAGACTCGGTCGCGGCTCGCGTCGTCGGGCAGCAGAAGCCAGCCGACACGCAGGCCCGGTCCGAGGATCTTGCCGATCCCGCCCGCATGGAAACAGCGTTCGGGCGCGAGATCGGCCAGCGCCGGCAGTGGCTCGCCGCCATGCCAGGCAAGCGCGGCATAGACATCGCCTTCGATGACGGTCAGGTCGCGCTCGACGACGACGCGCAGTATCTCGTGCCGCCGCGCCAGGGGCATGGTCGACGTGGTCGGATTCTGCAGGGTTGGCTGGATGTAGACCGTGCGTGCGCCCGTGCTGGCCGCGGCGCGGTCGAGTGCATCCGGAAGCATGCCGTGTGAATCCATCGCCACATCGGCCACGAGCACGCCGCGCGCTTGCGCCGCGGTCCGGAACCCGTGGTACGTCGGACCCTCCATCAGCAGGGTGTCACCGGGCGCGCAGGTTTCATCGAGCGCGAGGGACAGCGCGTGCCTGCCGCCGAGCGTCAGCACGAGCTGTCGCGGATCGACCGCCGAGTGCCCGCCGTGACGCCGCATCCAGCCGGCGATCGCCTCACGGACGGCAAGGCTTCCCTGCGCCGGTGGATAGCCCAGGATGTCGACGTGCATGGGAAACCCGGCCAGCGCCTCGTGCAGCCGCGCGGCCACGCCGGAGCGCAAGGGAAGGTTGACGGCCAGGTCGTAGGGAGCACTCATCGCGATAGTGTAAGCCGCGCCGGAAGAGGGCGAGCCCGCTACGCTA
>DATNJP010000291.1:0-5800 GCA_035603855.1 Luteibacter sp.
TCCTGCTCAAGCAGATCGATGGCGACATCAAGGGCATCGACCTCAACACGAAATACCTGTTGCCCTGGTTCGATGGCGGGCAGATCGTCTTCAGCGGCGAGTTCTCGCTGCTCAACGCCGAGAGCACGCCCGAGCAGAACAAGGCCGCGCTGGGCCGCCTTAAATGCTACGTGGGCATGGCACCGGGCTGCACCGCACTCGTGGACCAGGCACGGGCGCGCACCACCGAGAAGCTCGGCGACAAAGCGCTGCTCGGACCGGTGAAGGCCGATGTCGAACAGAAACTCGGCAACACGCAGCGCTATGTCGACGGGATCCGCAAGCTACTGGCGGAGAAAAAGGTCGCCGGATCCGACGAGGCCATGGCCAAGCTCGACCAGCAGCTCAAGGACTACAACGCCTGGGTAAAGAAGACCGTGCTGCCACGCGCGCGCACGGACTTCCGCCTGCCCGAGCCCTTGTACGCCTACAACCTCGAGCAGGTCGGCCTCGATATTTCCCCCAAGGATCTCATCGACCGCGCCCAGCTGGAGTTCATGGAAACCACGTACGCGCTGCAGATGCTCGCGCCGGTCGTCGCCAAAGCGGAAGGCCTGCCGGACGGTGACTATCGCGATGTGCTGAAAGCGCTGAAGAAAAAGCAGCTCGCAAAGGACAAGGTCGAACCGACGTATCACGAGGTGATCGGCAAGATCGAGGACACCATTCGCAAGGAACGCATCGTGGAACTGCCGAAGCGGCAGATGGCGATGCGGTTGGCCTCCGAAGCCGAGAACGCCCGGACCCCGGCACCGCACATGGATCCGCCTCCGTTCATCGGCAACACGGGACAGCGCGGCACCTTCGTGCTCACCACCGGCAACCCGCCGGCCGATGGCGACAAGACGCAGACCTACGACGATTTCACCTTCGAAGCCGCGGCGTGGACGCTCACCGCCCACGAAGGCCGCCCGGGCCACGAATTGCAGTTCGCGGCGATGGTGGAGCAAGGCGTGTCGCTGACCCGCAGCCTGTTTGCCTTCAACAGCGTCAACGTCGAGGGCTGGGCGCTGTACGCCGAAGCCGAGATGGTTCCTTACGAGCCACCCGCCGGCCAGTTCATCGCGCTGCAGTTCCGCCTGCTGCGTGCGGCACGCGCGTTCCTCGATCCGATGCTCAACCTCGGCATGGTCACCCGCGATCGCGCGCACGACATCCTCGTGCACGACGTCGGGCTATCGGAGCCGATGGCACGTCAGGAACTGGATCGTTACACGCTCAATTCACCGGGCCAGGCGACGGCTTACTTCTACGGGTATACGCGCATTCTCCAGCTGCGCGCGGAAACGCAGACGAAGCTCGGCGACCGGTTCGATCGCAAGGCGTTCAACGATTTCCTGATCGCACAAGGCCTGCTACCGCCTGACCTTCTGGCGGACGCCGTGCGCACGCGATTCATCCCCGAGCAGGAAAAGAAAGCCAGGAAGAACTGACGAAAGCAGGCTCCTGCCCTGTGTGGGAGCCTGCAAATCCGGCCCTGTGTGGGAGCCTACAAACCCGGCTCTGTGTGGGAGCTTGCAAACCCGGCTTTGTGTGGGAGCCTGCTAATCCGGCCCAGTGTGGGAGCCTGAAAACCCGGCTTTGTGTGGGAGCCGCTTCAGCGGCGATGGAACTTGAGGTATCCACCCTATCGCCGCTGAAGCGGCTCCCACATGGCCTGCACAGGCTTCCACATGGCCTGATGATGTTCCCACATGGTCTGGAGGTGCTCCCACATGGCCTGAGGGGGCAATCGCTGAATCAGCCGTGCCCCGGCGCGTTGGGGATCACGTAAAGCAACACCGCCAGGTAATGCAGCACGCTGCCGGCGAGGACGAAGAAGTGCCAGATCGCGTGGTGGTAAGGCAGCTTTCGCGCCATGTAGAACGGCACGCCCGCGGTATAGGCCACGCCACCGCCGAACAGCAGGACAAGGCCACCGGTCTGCACGTTGTCGCGTAGGGGTTCGATCGCGACGACCGCCACCCATCCCATCAACACGTACATCACCACGGCGGCCTTGCGATAGCGCTTGAGCAAACCGAGCTCCGCCGCGCTGCCCAGGATGGCCAGCGCCCAGATAGTGCCGAACAGGCCCCAGCCCCAGGCGCCGGGAAGCGCGAGCAGCGTGAAAGGTGTGTATGTGCCCGCGATCAGCAGAAAGATCGCGATGTGATCGAGCGTACGCAGCACGCGCTTGGCCATCGCGCCCGGAATGGAGTGGTAAAGCGTCGAGGCCGTGTAGAGCAGGATGAGCGTGGTGCCGAAAACCGAACTCGCCACGACGGCACGCGCGCCACCATACATCGCGGAGAAAGCGACCAGCACGGCCAGCCCCGCGATGCTCAGCACCAGTCCGATCGCATGGATCACGCTGCTGGCGACTTCCTCGCCGAAGGGATAGCGCGGCTCGGCGCTGTCGTAGGCCATGGGGGATTCCACAGAAAAGTAGGCCGGTCGAGGGTAACCCATGCCGTGGCTTCTTGTTGACCGCATGGTCCCCGCCGTTGTTCCATGGGCCATGACACTCGAACTGCTCGTGCATATCGGTCGTCTTCCGCCACAAGGCGCGGGTCTGCGTGGCGCGCTGGCCATGGCCTCGCGCCTCGGTGCCCGCCTGGACGCCCTTTACGTCGTCGACCTTCCCGCCGCGGCCTTCACTGTCCCCGAGGCCGTGCCCATGCAACTCGACGCCGTGCGCCAACGCGCCACGGACGCCAGGGCCGTCGCCGGCGACTGGGCGACCCTGCTCGAATCGCGTGGTCTCGAAGGCAAATGGCGCGTCGGCAATGGCGACACCGTCACCTTGCTCGCCCACGCCTCCGCCGGTTACGACCTCGTTGTCATGGAGCGCTCGTCCACCATGCGAGGCGACGCACCCGTCGGCTTCGGCGTGGTGTCGCGCACCGTTTTCGCTTCCAGCCGCGGCGTGCTAGTGGTGCCCGAAGCGGCGCCGGTCGAAACGCTTGGCGAACACGTGCTGGTGGCATGGAGCGGTAGCCGTGAGTCCGCCCTCGCCGTGCGGTCGTCCCTTCCGATGCTGCGCAAGGCATCCCGGGTTACCGTCGTGGACGGCAGTCGCGACGAAGACATCGGCACCTGCGCCCTTCCCGACACGGACATCTGCGGCTGGCTGGACACGCACGGGGTCAAGGCGGAGGTACGCAAGCTCGACGAAGCGGCCCTCGCCGCTCCGGGCCCGGCATTGCTCGACATCGCCCATGCGGAAAACGCGGATCTCATCGTGATGGGGGCGTGGGGACGCTCGCGCCTTTCCGAGATGGTGCTGGGCGGGACCACCCGGTACCTCTTCATGCAATCGGACGTGCCGATGCTGGTCGCGCATTAGCGTAACCACTGACGGATAGCCGTCTAGACGGCCCCTCTTGCAAGTTCCTTCGAAGCCTGCCTAATCTGCAACCGGACCTGAACACGATCCCCGCCGGTCCCCACCGGCCGTGTTCCCGACCGCGCATCACCTTCCCCCACGTTGCAGGAGGTGGCTCATGTCGTTCGCTCGTCCGCAGTCCGTTGCCGGAGTTCATCCGGATACCGTCCGTATCGTCGCGATGAGCGCGGCGATCGCCCTCAATGCCGCTGCCTTGCTTGCCGTCATGCGACCGATGGTCGCCACGATATCGTTCGCGCCGCTGCCCTCACCGACCATTCGCCTCGTCGACCACCCCGTCGAGCCAAAGGTCGTTCCGCCTCCGCCGCTGGAACTGAAGCCGGTACCGGTCAGGCGCAGCATGCCGGACCGCATAGTGAAGCCTGTCGAGGTCCCGCCTCCGGTCGCACCCCTGGTTCCCACCGACGAAGGCTCCGCACCGATGGTTCCACCCCCGGTCACGGTCGCCCCCGTGGCTCCGCCCGCTACGCCGTCGGCACCTATCGAGGCGACGCTCGCCTATGTGTCGGCGCCGGCACCGGCCTATCCCAGGATCGCCATCAATGGACGCATGCAGGGCACGGTGACCTTGCGCGTGCTGGTCGACGAGGCCGGCAAGCCCGTCGACGTCGTCATTGAAAGCAGCAGCGGGCATGCCGTGCTCGACAAGGCGGCACGGGATCAGGTGCTGGCGAAGTGGCGCTTCCAACCCGCACAGGCCAACGGCCAACCCGTGAGGGCCTGGGCCAGGATTCCCGTCAGCTTCGACCTGAGGGATATCTGAAAGGGATCCTGTGGGGGCCGCGTCTTCGGCTCCCACAGGGATCGGGCTCAGCGGGGCATCACCACCACGTCGGGCTTGCGGGTGGCGCGGGCGATGGCCCAGACGATCACCGCGAGCAAGGCCACCGGCAGCAATACCGGAAGAAGGGCCAGCGCGATCACGGGCGCGATCGCCAGCATCACCACGCCGCCGATCACGGCGCCGAGGACGCTGCCCAGGATGCTGAACACGCCACCGATGATGCCGAAGGCCAGCTTCAGGACCACGCCGATCAGCGCGAAGAACAACCAGAAGCCGACAGCAAGGACGACGAGCGAGGTGAGGACGATCATGACAGGGCTCTCCGAGGACGGTAGGCCGCCCCAGGGGGCGGTCGGGGGTTCGATGCGGCCACCGCGGAAATAGTTTAATCGCCTCTCGAAAGACGGGGGTTACGACGCCTTAACGGGCGGCATGCTCCACTCCCCGCCAGTTGATTTACCGGGCGACCCTCCCATGGGTAAGCGTTCTTCCATTATCAGGACCTTGCGGGACATCGCGTTCGACCTCTCGGACGCCGAGCATCCGGACCTCGCCTCCATGGGGCGGGAGATCGGAAGCGTCCTGCACGGCCGCAGCGCCGACCTGGCCGCCATGCTGGGGCCGTTGCGCGAGCGCCGGCGCGGCTTCGAGCGCTGGATGCTCGCCGAGCGTTCACGGCCACCTGTCAGCATGCTGGTCATGGCCTGGCCGCCCGGTTATGCCACGCCGGTTCACGACCATGGCGGGCTGTGGGGTCTGGAAGCCACGATCGCCGGCGCGCTTGAGGTGGAGTCCTTCATCAAGGACGACGCCGACCAGTCCCTGCGCAGCAGCGGCCGCACCTGGCTGGGACCCGGCGACGCCACATGGTTCGACGCCTCGGAAAGCCACACGCATCGCTGCCGCAATTTGTCGCGGCACGACACCGCGTTGACGCTTCACGTGTACGGTGGCGATCTGGCACAGTACCTCGCATATGAGCAGCCCGGTCCGTCTGGACATTGGATCTCACGACCGAGGCAATCGATCATCGCGGGACGCCTGACGGCCTGACGGTCTCACGGCCCTCCACCCCAGCCATCGGGCGAAGGACCAAAGCATGTTTCATAAAGTCGCCATCATCGGCGGTGGCGCGGCAGCGGCGACGCTGGTAAGTGAATTGCTCGAGCGGCGCACGCAGCGTCCGCTCCATCTCGACTGGTTTACCGGCGGCCCCGGGCCAGGCCGGGGTGTCGCGTATGGCACGCCATCCCAGCGGCACCTGCTCAACGTACGCGCGGCGTCGATGGGCATGTTCGTCAGCAAGCCCGGTGGTTTCCTCGAGTACGCGCAGGCGCTGGATCCCTCGGTCAAGGGATCGGACTTCCTGCCGCGCCGCATGTACGGCGACTTCCTCCAATCCCGCGTCGCGCAGGCGGTGGCCAACGCCGGCTCGTTCGGTCACGACGTGAACATCGTGCCCTTCGCCGCCGAATCGCTCGTGCCGTCCGTCGAAGGCGTGACCATCGGCTATGGCGACGACGAATCCCACGCGGAAGCCGCGGTGCTGGCCATCGGCTCCTTGCCACCGCGCCCACTCCCGGGCGTTG
>DATNJP010000292.1:0-2052 GCA_035603855.1 Luteibacter sp.
GAAGACGCCGCCTTCCACTACGCGCTGGCCGACGCGTTCACGGTGTGCGACGCATACCATGCCTCCGTCCTGGCCGACACCGCGAGCAACCGCATTTACTTGTGGAGTGGCACGGCGGACCCCTCGGGCCGGCTCGGCCGGAAGGACAATGGCCCGGGCACCGAGGAGCGTCCGCAGACTAACGGTTATACGTGGACGACGTATCCCGAACGGCTGGAAAAAGCGGGGATCAGCTGGCGCGTCTACCAGGGCGGTACCGGCGAACCGGGCTCACCCACGGACAATTACACCGACAATTCGCTGGAGTTCTTCGCTCGCTACCAGGTGAAGGAAGGCGCCGACCCCACGGGCTCCCTCGTGCGCAACGGCGTGTCGAATCACACCTTGCGCGACCTGCGCGATGATGTGGTTCACGACCGTCTGCCGCAGGTCACGTGGATCGTCGCGCCGTACAAGTACAGCGAGCATCCGAAGTCGTCACCCGCGGATGGCGCGTTCTACATCCGTAGCGTGATTGAAGCGCTCACCGCGAACCCGAAAGTGTGGAAGCGCACGGTCCTGTTCCTGAACTACGACGAGAACGACGGCTTCTTCGACCACGTGGTCCCGCCGGCGCCTCCGCTGGAGAGCGGTGCGGACGGTGAGGGCGTCGTATCGGAAGGTCTGGTCGAAGGACTGCGCGATGAAATCCTGGACCTCGACCGCCATCCGCGACTCTCGTCACCCGTCGTGCCCGGCAGCGATCCGCTAGGCGAGCAGATCGTGGGCCTGGGCAATCGCGTGCCGATGATCGTCATCTCGCCGTGGACACGCGGCGGCTGGGTCTGCTCGGAGACGTTCGACCACACCTCCGTCCTGCGCTTCCTCGAGAAGCGCTTCGGCGTGGAAGAGCCCAATATCAGCACCTGGCGTCGTGCCGTGTGCGGCGACCTGACGAGCGCGTTCGACTTCGCGGGCAAGACCGATGTCGGCATGCCGAAGATCGGCCTTCCATTCGGTTCCGAGGGCAAGGCGCCTATCGCGGTCCCTCGAAACCAGGTCATGCCTGAGCAGGAACCGGGAACGCGTCCGGCGCGGGCGTTGGCTTATGCCTGGTCGCTCCAGCATCGCATCGACGGTGGCGCAAGCCGCATCGTGTTCGACAATGCTGGAAAACTCGGCGCGGCGTTCCTCGTCTACGACGGTCTGCATCGGGAGGTCCCACCGCGTCGTTACGCGGTCATGGCGGGCGACCGCATCGAGGACCATTGGCCGTTGGCGAAAACGGGCGACGGATACGATCGTCGCATCCACGGACCGAACGGCTACTTCTGCGCGCTGCGAGGATTCGCTGATGACGTGCTCGAGGCAGAGGTGCGTGGCGTTGCCGGGCAACGGCGGGTCGAGGTCGTCATCACTCATCGCGGTAGCAAGCCAATGGCATGTCGCATCGCCAATGCGTATGGCGATGGCGACGTACAGGAACTGGTCGTGCCGGCGGGCGGAAGCTCATCGATAACGATCGACCTGGCCGCCAGCGCCGGCTGGTACGACATCGCGATAACCACCCCCGAAGCTCCGCGCTACCTCCGCCGTTTCGCTGGCCACCACGAAGACGGCAAACCTGCGACGAGCGATCCGGGGCCGCGGGCGTCGCCTGCAGTTGCTTAAGTGGATTTTTGTGCGGCTCTGCCGCGGGGCTCGCCTGTCGGCCTCGCGTTAGCGCTTGTGCGCTTGGGGAGCCCTCGTCCGCCACCCTTGTCGCGAACACGTCGGCCGTCCCTGTGGGAGCCGCTTCAGCGGCGAACCCTCAGGGTCTCGACCGGGCGAATGAGGCATTGAAGTGATCAGGCGAGCGGTAACCGCCTGCAAAATTCGACTCAAAGCCTCCTTCGCAACAGCCACCCCCGAGGCTTCGCCGCTGAAGCGACTCCCACAAGAGACCTGCTTATTCTGTGGGAGCCGCTTCAGCGGCGAACCCTCAGTGTCTCGACCAGGCGAATGAGGCATTGAAGTCATCAACCGGGCGGTGACCGCCTGCACCATTCGACGCAAAGCCTCCTTCGCAACAAC
>DATNJP010000293.1:0-4993 GCA_035603855.1 Luteibacter sp.
AGATCTCATGTGGGAGCCGCTTCAGCGGCGATCCAACACCGAAGGCCGGACGCTGAAGAAGCACACCACCCCACAACAGTTTCTCGCGAAACCTTTCAGTCGCCTTCCTAAGAATTCCGTTCGCATTTCGTTTAGACGTCCGAATGTTTTGACGCAGCGCGACAAATATGCATAAAGTGGGGCGTATGCCCTCCGCGCACACGTGAAAGTCGACCGTTCCAGGTCGCGGGGCCACGTGCGCGCCGAACCCAGCAAAACCAATAGCCACGAGGAGGCGGATGGTGAAGCAAGGCACTCCGCGCCTCTACGATGAGGCGTTCGAACACGATAGCTGCGGTTTTGGCATCGTTGCGCAAATAGACGGCCATGCCAGCGCGGCCCTGGTCGACACGGCGTTCTCCGCGCTGGCCAAGCTGTCCCATCGCGGCGGTGTGAACGCCGATGGTGTCAGCGGCGACGGCTGCGGCGTATTGCTTCGCCGGCCGGTGGAATGGCTGCGCGCGCTCGCCGGTGAAGCCGGCATATCGCTCGCCACGCATTTCGCCTGTGGCGTGGTCTTCCTCGATCCGGACGGCGACGAGGCCGCCGCACGCGTGCTCGATGCCGAGCTCGCCACGGCGGGCCTCAGGGTGGCGGGGTGGCGCGATGTCGCCGTCGATGCCTCCGCCTGCGGTCCGCTCGCCGCGTCCTCGATGCCCCGCGTGCGCCAGGTCTTCGTCGACGCACCGGGCGATCTCGCTCCCGCCGCGTTCGAAGCCGCCCTGTTCCACGCGCGGCGGCGTGCCGAGCTACGCCTTGTCGACGACAGGCACTTCTATGTGGTGTCGCTGTCGGGCGAGGTCGTGGGTTACAAGGCCATGGCGGCGCCGGGCCACCTGCGCGATGTCTACCCGGATCTGAAACACCCGGCCCTCGTGGCCGACGCGGTGGTGTTCCACCAGCGTTTCTCCACCAACACGTCGCCGCAGTGGCGTCTCGCCCAACCGTTCCGCTTCCTGGCGCACAACGGCGAGATCAACACGATTCGCGCGAACCGCCGCTGGATGCAGGCGCGCACGTCGGTGCTGCGTTCCGAGCGGGTCGATCTGTCGGACATCGGCCCCTTGGTACGCCAGACCGGTTCGGATTCGGAAAGCCTGGACAACGCGCTCGAAGTGCTGCTGATGGGCGGCATGGACCTGTTGACGGCGATGCGTGTACTGGTCCCGCCGGCCTACAGTGCCCGTGAGGACATCGACGAAGACCTGGCGGCCTTCTACGAGTATTACGCGCTGCACAGCGAACCCTGGGACGGCCCCGCCGGCCTCGTGATGTGCGATGGCCGCTATGCGGCCTGCACGCTCGATCGCAACGGCCTTCGCCCGGCGCGTTGGGCGCTGTCCGACGACAACCACCTCATCGTCGCCTCGGAGGCGGGGTTGTGGGATGTGCCTTCCTCGCGGATCGTCGCGAAGGGCCGCCTCGCGCCCGGTGAAATGATCGCGGTGGACTTCCTCGAGCATCGCCTCCTGCACGACGCCGACATCGACGCTATCAACCGCGCACGCGCGCCGTTCCGCGAATGGCTGCGCGATGGCGTGACCTATCTCGAATCCGACCTGATCGACCCGAGCCTCGCCGCCGAGCCGTTGCCGGCCGACGAGTTGCGCCGCTACCAGAAGCTCTACGGCCTTTCGCGCGAAGAATGCGAGTCGGTGCTCAAGGTGCTCGCGGAAACCGAGGCAGAGGCTACCGGCTCGATGGGTGACGACACGCCGATGGCCGTGTTGTCGCGACAGATCCGTCCGCTGTTCGACCGTTTTCGCCAGGGCTTCGCCCAAGTGACCAACCCGCCGATCGATCCGCTGCGCGAGCGGCTGGTGATGTCGCTGGTGACCCAGATCGGCCAGGAGCGAAACATCTTCGACCTTGGCCCGGAGAACGCGAAGCAGATCCTGCTGAATTCGCCGGTGCTCTCGCAGCGCAAACTGCGGCAGATCCTGGCGAATCCCGACTACGCCGACACGCCGCGCTTCGATCTCATGTATGGCGCGGACGAGACGCTGGAACAGGCGTTGCTGCGTATCTGCGACGCGGCGGAGGCGGCCGTGCGCGGTGGCGTGCGCATCGTCTTCCTCAGCGACCGTTATCCCCGCCGTGACCTGCTGCCGATCCATTCGCTGCTGGCCACCGGCGCGGTGCACGCGCGCCTCGTCGACACGGGCCTGCGCTGCCAATGCAACATCATGGTCGAGACCGCGACACCGCGCGATCCGCACCATTTCGCCTGCCTCCTCGGTTTCGGCGCGACGGCCATCTATCCGTGGCTGGCGTACCAGAGCCTGTTCGACATGGGCCGCAGCGGGCATATCCGCAACGGTGAAGGCGCGCCGCGCGAGATCGGGCGCAACTACCGTCGTGGCATCCGCAAGGGCTTGCTGAAGATCCTGTCGAAGATGGGCATCTCGACGGTGGCCGGCTATCGCGGTGCGCAGCTGTTCGAGATCGTCGGCCTGTCGCCGGAAGTGGTATCGGTCTGCTTCCCCGGCACGCCTTCGCGCATCGGTGGCTCGACCTTCGCCGACCTCGAACAGGAGCAGCGACTGCTTGCCGCCGAAGCCTGGGACGAAGCGCAGGCACTGCGTGCCGGCGGCCTGTTCAAGTACGTGCATGGCGGCGAGTTCCACATGTACAACCCCGACGTCATCGCCAGCCTGCAGGTGGCGGTGCGCACCGGCGAGTGGTCCGATTACGAGAAATACGCGCGTTACGTGGACACGCGGCCGCCGTCGGCACTGCGCGACCTGCTCGTGCCGCGCGAGGCGACACCGGTACCGCTCGATGACGTCGAGCCGGTTGAAGCCATCCTCAAGCGTTTCGATTCAGCGGGTATGTCACTGGGTGCGTTGTCACCCGAGGCGCACGAAGCCCTCGCCATCGCGATGAATCGCCTCGGCGCGCGCAGCAATTCGGGCGAGGGCGGCGAAGATCCGTCGCGTTACGGCACGGACCGCGCGTCGAAGATCAAGCAGGTGGCTTCCGGCCGCTTCGGCGTGACGCCCACCTACCTCGTCAATGCGGAAGTCCTGCAGATCAAGATCGCGCAGGGCGCGAAGCCCGGTGAAGGCGGTCAGTTGCCGGGTCACAAGGTCGACGCGACGATCGCACGGTTGCGCTACGCCAAGCCCGGCATCGGCCTCATCTCGCCGCCGCCGCACCACGACATCTATTCCATCGAAGACCTCGCGCAGCTGATCCACGACCTGAAGGAAGTGAATCCACAGGCGTTGATCTCGGTGAAGCTCGTCTCGCACGCCGGTGTCGGCACGGTCGCCGCCGGTGTCGTCAAGGCCGGCGCGGATCTCATCACCGTCTCCGGCCACGATGGCGGCACGGGCGCGAGTCCGCTCACGTCGATCAAGTACGCGGGCACGCCCTGGGAACTCGGCCTGGCCGAGACCCAGCAGACGCTGCGCCTCAACGACTTGCGCGGTCGCGTGCGCCTGCAGACCGATGGTGGCCTGAAAACCGGCCTCGACGTCATCAAGGCAGCCATGCTCGGCGCGGAAAGCTTCGGCTTCGGCACGGGCCCGATGGTGGCTCTCGGCTGCAAGTACCTGCGCATCTGCCATCTGAACAACTGCGCCACGGGCGTCGCCACCCAGCATCCGGTGCTGCGCCAGAAGCACTTCCTCGGCCTGCCCGACATGGTGATGAACTACTTCCGCTTCGTCGCGGAAGATGTTCGCCGTCACATGGCGCGTCTCGGAGTGCGCTCGCTCGCCGAGTTGATCGGACAGAGTGGACGGCTCGAACAACGCGACGGCGTCACGCCGGTGCAGGATCGACTCGATCTCGCGCCGCTGATCGCCGAGGACGGCCTTGGCGAGAAGGTGGACTTCGCCTGTACGTTCGCGCGCAATCCCATGCGCGATCCGGCTTCGCTGGCCAATCGCATCACGGCCGATACGCGGGTTGCAGTGGCCGATGGCCTCGGCGGTACCTTTCGCTATCCCATCGTGAACACGGACCGCGCCATCGGTGCGCGTCTTTCGGGCGATATCGCCCGTCGCTGGGGCGATGCCGGCATGGCCGATAAGCCCGTCAACCTGCATCTCAGCGGCGCGGCGGGACAGAGCCTGGGTGCGTGGAACGCGGCGGGCGTGCACATCGATCTTGTCGGTGAAGCCAACGACGGTGTCGGCAAGGGCATGGCCGGTGGCCGGCTGGTGATACGACCCCCGTCGGATTCGCCGTTCGCCAGCCAGGATGCATCCATCATCGGCAATACGTGCCTTTACGGTGCCACCGGTGGCGAGTTGTTCGCCGCGGGCCAGGCGGGTGAACGCTTCGCCGTCCGCAACTCCGGCGCGCTCGCCGTCGTGGAAGGCGCGGGCGATCACTGCTGCGAATACATGACCGGCGGCGTCGTGGCCGTGCTCGGCCACACGGGCCTCAACTTCGGCGCGGGCATGACAGGTGGCTTCGCCTATGTACTGGACCTGGAGCGCAGTTTCGTCGACTGCTACAACCACGAACTCGTCGATATCGTGCGCATCTCGCACGAAGGCATGGAACATTACATGCAGCACCTGCGCCAGCTCATCGCCCGCCATGCGGAACTCACCGATAGCGCGTGGGGTCGCCGTGTCCTTGGCGATTTCCGTGGTTTGCTGCAGCGTTTCTGGCTTGTGAAACCCAAGGCGGCGAGTCTCGACGCGCTGGCCGAAGAACTGCGGAGCGCCGCATGAGCGCCAAGGACTTCCGCTTCCTCGACGTTCCGCGGCAGACGCCGCGCACGGTGCCCGTCGCCGTGCGCGTGCTCGGCTATGGGGAAATCTCCGGTGACTTCGCTTCCACGGAAGCGGCATCGCAATCGGAGCGCTGCATCGACTGTGGCAATCCGTATTGCGAGCACGCCTGTCCCGTGCACAACTACATTCCGAACTGGCTGAAGCTGGTGCAGGATGGCCGTCTGTTCGAGGCCGCGACCCTGATGCACGAGACCAATCCC
>DATNJP010000294.1:0-5462 GCA_035603855.1 Luteibacter sp.
GATCTCGTTCTCGTGATGCGGGAAGGTGAGGTCGACACCACCCGCATGGATATCGATCGTTTCGCCGAGATGGGCCTCGCTCATGGCCGAGCATTCGATATGCCAGCCCGGCCGGCCGCGGCCCCAGGGGCTGTCCCAGCCCGGCAGGCTGGCATCGGACGGCTTCCACAGGACGAAGTCGCCCGGGCTCTTCTTGTAGGGAGCCACTTCGACGCGCGCGCCGGCGAGCAATTCGTCGGGGTCGCGGCCGGAGAGGGCGCCGTAGTCCTTGAAGGATTCCACGTGGAAGAGGACGTGGCCCTCGGCCTCGTAGGCATGGCCGCCCGCGATCAGCCGTTCGATCATGGCGATGATCTGCGGGATGTGCGCCGTGGCATGGGGTTCGATATCCGGAGGGGCGACGCCCAGCCGGGCCATGTCGTCGCGATAGGCCTGGGCGAACCGGTCGGTGATCTCGGAGATGGGCACGCCCGCGGCGGCCGCCGCGGCGTTGATCTTGTCGTCCACGTCGGTGATGTTCCGGGCGTAGACCAGGTTCGGATAGTGCCGGCGGATCAGCCTGGCCAGTACGTCGAAGACGACCGGGGGCCGGGCGTTGCCGATATGGATATAGCTATAGACGGTGGGCCCGCAGACGTACATCGTCACCCGCTGCGGATCGAGCGGAACGAACGCCTCCATGCGGCGCGACAAGGTGTTATAGAGCGAGATCGGCATCGGGGATCCGTGGACGGGCGCGGCGGGCGGGGCCGGTCGGAGATCATACCAAGCCAGCCACCGTCCCGATGCACGCGCAAGGGCGCAATCGGTTGACACGGGGGTTCACAATTCTGGCGGTTGGTTCTAAGCGTGGATTCAGCGTGAACTTGTTGAAATGCACGCCAGTAGGCGCTATTCGTGCGCCTGGCTGGAGGTTCTCCTACATGTCTCGCCTGCTCATCCCCGCGCTCATCCTCGCGCTGTTCGCCACCGGCGTCAGTGCCCAGGACGGTCGCTATGTTCCTGGCCCTCCGGGCCCCGGCCCGTCCGCGGGTCCGGACGACAACACCCATTACGGCTGGGCCGACGTGCTGCGCGTCGATCCGGTGTACGGCGTCGCGCGCGTGGAAACGCCGCGCCAGGAGTGCTACGACCAGCCCGTGGTTCGCCGCGAATCCAGCGGCAACGCCACGGCCGGTACGATCCTCGGTGCCGTCGTGGGCGGCGTCCTCGGTAACACCGTCGGCAAGGGCGACGGCCGCAAGGCCGCCACCGTGGTCGGCGCCGTAGCCGGCGGTGCCGTCGGCAACAACATCGCCCACAATGGCGACCGCACCTACGACAGCACGGAAACCCGCTGCCGCGACGTCAGCACGGTCTCCGAGCAGCGCCGTATCGCCGGCTACGACGTGGAATACCGCTACCGCGGTGAGGTCTACGTCTCCCGCCTCAACTACGACCCGGGCGAGCGCCTGCGCGTCCGCGTCAGCGTGGCACCGGCGGACTGACCTCAGGTTGCATCGAACGAAAAGGCCGCGAGCGATCGCGGCCTTTTCTTTTGGGCAGGGAGCCGGCACCAGAGCGGATCTGGTGTGGGAGCCGCTCTAGTGCCACGGTGGACTTGGTGTGTGTGTGTGGGAGCCGCTTCAGCGGCGATCCCGCGGCAGCGGGCCAGGTCCTGGCTAGCACCCATCGCCGCTGAAGCGGCTCCCACATGGAAGTAGCTCCCACATTGAAGTGGCTCCCACATTGAGGCGGCTCCCAGATAAAAGGGGGGCGTGCCCCCATCATCCCCAAATCCAGCCGAAGTGGCCGCCCTTGTTGCGCGGCGCACCAAATGTCGGCATCATCGCGATTCCACCTTTTCCGACCCTGCCGTGTCCCACACCGTCTACACCGCCATCGTCCTCACCAGCGCCCGCATGGCCGCAGGGATGACGTCGCGTGCTCGTCGACCGTACATCGGATACTCGGCCGGGTAGGCTGTCGCGCGCGTTTCATTCGTACCGACTAAAAAACCCGGCCATGCGCCGGGTTTTTTTGTTTTCCGTTTCCCTTTCCTCCACGGCCCCCGGGCCACCGACCGATCTGGACCGCCATGACCGTTCGCCACTTCCTTTCCACCCAGGACTACAGCCGCGCCGAACTCGACACCCTGCTGGAGCAGGCCGCCGAGTTCAAACGCTCGCCGCAAGGCCAGCAGCTGGCCGGCAAGTCCATCGCGCTGCTGTTCTTCAACTCGTCCATGCGTACGCGTACGAGCTTTGAACTGGGCGCGTTCCAGATGGGCGGCCATGCCGTGGTGCTGTCGCCGGGCAAGGACGCGTGGCCGATCGAGTTCGAGGTCGGTTCGGTGATGGACGGCGATACCGAGGAGCACATCGCCGAGGTGGCCCGGGTGCTGTCGCGCTATGTGGACCTGATCGGCGTGCGGGCCTTCCCCAAGTTCGTCGATTGGTCGGTGGACCGCCAGGACAAGGTGCTGGCGGCATTCGCCCAGTACGCCACCGTGCCGGTGATCAATCTCGAGACCATCACCCACCCCTGCCAGGAACTGGCCCATGCTCTGGCGCTCAAAGAACATCTGGGCGACCTGCAGAACAAGAAGTACGTGCTGACCTGGACCTATCACCCGAAGCCGCTGAACACCGCGGTGGCCAATTCGGCGCTCCTGATCGCGACGAAGATGGGCATGGACGTGACCCTGCTGTGCCCGACGCCGGAGTACATCCTCGACGAGCGCTACATGGAGTTCGCGAAGGCGAACGCGCGCGAGAACGGCGGCTCGTTGCAGGTGTCGCATGACATCGAATCCGCTTACAGCGGCGCGAATGTCATTTACGCGAAGAGCTGGGGTGCCATTCCTTACTTCGGCCGCTGGGACGAAGAGAAGGCGATCCGCGACGCCAACAAGCACTTCATCGTCGACGAGGCCAAGATGGCCCTCACGAACAACGGCCTCTTCAGTCATTGCCTGCCGCTGCGCCGGAACATCAAGGCGACGGACGCGGTGATGGATTCGCCGGCCTGCATCGCCATCGACGAGGCCGAGAACCGCCTGCATGTGCAGAAGGCGGTGATGGCTTCACTCATTTCGCAGACGTCGGGCGGCAAGTCCGGCCTCGGTTTCTGATTCGTCCTTACCTGTCCGCCAACGTTTTCCTTCGGAGCCAGCATGTCCAGCAAAGATATCGTCCTCGCCTTCTCGGGCGGCCTCGACACCAGCTTCTGCGTCCCCTACCTGATCGAGCGCGGCTACGCCGTGCATACCGTCTTCGTCGATACCGGCGGCGTGTCCTCGGAAGAGCGCGAGTACATCGAACAGCGTGCCCATGAACTGGGTGCGGCCTCGCATCGCACGGTGGATGCCGCGCAGGCGATCTGGGACAGCTTCGTCACCCCGCTGATCTGGGCGGGCGAGTTCTACCAGGGCCAGTACCCGTTGCTGGTCTCGGACCGCTACCTGATCGTGAAGGCCTCGCTCGAGCGCTGCGATGAACTGGGCACGAAGTTCTTCGCACATGGCTGCACCGGCATGGGCAACGACCAGGTGCGCTTCGACCTGACCGTGAAGGCCCTGGGCGACTACACCATCATCGCGCCGATCCGCGAAATCCAGCGCGAGCACACCCAGGTCCGCGCGTATGAGCAGAAGTACCTGGAAGAGAAGGGCTTCGAGGTTCGCGCCAAGACCAAGCACTACACCATCAACGAGAACGTGCTCGGCGTGACCATCTCCGGCGGCGAGATCGATGCGTGGGAAATCCCGGAAGAGGGCGCCGTGGCTTGGTGTGCACCGCGTTCCGAATGGCCGTCCGAACCGCTGCGCATCGAGCTGGGCTTCGACAAGGGCACGGCGGTGTCGCTCAACGGCAAGGCTGCCTCGGGCCCGGAGATCCTGGGCTTCCTCAATCGCGAACTGGCGAAGTACGGCGTCGGCCGCAGCATGTATACGGGCGACACGAACATCGGCCTCAAGGGTCGCATCGTGTTCGAGGCGCCGGCACTGACCGCGCTGCTGACCGCACACCGTGCGCTCGAGGAAACCGTGCTGTCGAAGCAGCAGAACCGCTTCAAGCCCGAGATCGGTCGCAAGTGGACGGAAGTGGCCTATGAGGGGTTCTTCAACGATCCCATCAAGGCGGACCTCGAGGCCTATCTCGTCTCCACGCAGCGCAAGGTCGACGGCAAGGTCGTCATCGAGACGCGTGGCGGCACCGTGTATGCGGTAAAGGTGGAATCGAAGAACATCCTGCAGTCGTCGAAGGCGACCTATGCGCAGGCTGCCGACTGGGGCGTGGCCGAGGCCGAGGGCTTCATCAAGCTCTACGGCATGAGCTCCACGCTCTGGGCCGAAGTCGACCGCAAGAACGGGAACTGATCCTTACCCATGGATACGCTCCTTCAGGACACACTCACCCATCTGCGCGCGCTGGTCGGGTTCGACACGCGCAACCCGCCACGAACGATCGGCACCGACGGGATCTTCGATTATCTGCGCGCAAACCTTCCCGGGTTCGACGTGCAGGTGACGGATTTCGGGGCCGGTGCCGTGAACCTCTATGCCGTTCGCGGCAAGCCGAAGTACCTGTTCAATGTCCACATGGACACCGTGCCGGATTCCCCGCACTGGACCGCCAGCCCGTTCGAACTGCGGGTGACGGAAGACCGCGCGATCGGCCTCGGTGCCTGTGACATCAAGGGTGCCGCCGCGGCACTCGTTGCCGTGGCCAACGCGACCCAGGGCGACATGGCGTTGCTGCTGTCGACCGACGAGGAGGCCAACGATGCGCGTTGCATCGACGGCTTCCTGGCGACGCCGCGCGACTACGAGGCGATCATCGTCGCCGAACCGACCAGGGGCGAGGCGGTGCTCGCGCATCGTGGCATCCACTCGGTGCAGATGCGTTTCCTGGGCAAGGCCGGGCACGCCTCGGGCGAACAGAAGCCTTCCGACAGCGCGTTGCACCAGGCCATCCGCTGGGGTGCGGCGGCACTCGACCATGTGCAGGCGCAGTCGCACGAGCGCTTCGGCGGACTCACCGGCCTGCGCTTCAACATCGGCAAGGTCGAGGGGGGCATCAAGGCCAACGTGATCGCGCCGACCGCGGATGTCCGCTTCGGTTTCCGCCCGTTGCCGTCGATGGACGCCGACCGTCTGCTCGAGACCTTCCGTACGCTTGTCGAGCCGCATCCCGTCGAGTACGGCGAAACCTTCCGCGGCGATTCGCTGCCGGCGGGCGACACGGCGACGGCGGAAACCCGTCGTCTCGCCGCGCGTGACCTCGCCGACGAACTCGGTATTCCGGTCGGTAACGCCGTCGACTTCTGGACCGAGGCGGCACTGTTCTCGAAGGCCGGTTACACCTCCTTCGTCTACGGCCCTGGCGACATCGCCCAGGCACACAGTGCCGACGAGTGGGTCGCCCTCGACCAATTGGCTCATTACGCCCAGACCATCCATCGGATCGTGGACAGTGGAC
>DATNJP010000295.1:0-3143 GCA_035603855.1 Luteibacter sp.
GACAAGTACACCGCCGGCGTCATCGCCGTCGAGGAAGTGCCCGAGAAGGACACCGACAAGTACGGCATCGTCGACGCCACCGAGCAGGTGAGCGACCGCGCCACCGTGATCAAGCACATGGTCGAGAAGCCGAAGCCGGCCGACGCGCCGTCCAATCTTGCCGTCGTCGGTCGTTACGTGCTGCCGGGCAGCATCTTCGAATACCTGCGCAACACGCGCGAGGGCGCCGGCGGTGAAATCCAGCTTACCGACGCTATCGAGGATTATCTGAAGAAGCAGGGCAAGGTGCTTGCCTACCGCTTCGAAGGCACGCGTTTCGATTGCGGTAACAAGGCCGGCCTCGTGCGCGCGACCATGGCGATGGCCCTGGAAGACCCGAAGCTCGCACCGATCGTCCGCGAGTTCGCCAACAAAGCCTGACCGCTCGCGACTACTACGCGCTCGGTAGGAGCCGATTCATCGGCGATCCCGCGGCAGCGGGCCGGGGTGTTGCGGTGTTGCGGTGTCGCGAGCACCCAATCGCCGATGAATCGGCTCCTACAGAAAGAAAATCGGGCATGAAAAAGGGGGCCGCATTGTGCGGCCCCCTTTTTTTCAGCGAACTGGCAACGTCGGCAGGAACCTTGGACGCCGGTACGCGTTGGCTTTTTGCTCGACACCATACGCGATCGCGATAAGCACAGGTTCGCTCCACTTCGCACTAAAGAACACCACGCCCACCGGCAGCTCATGAGCGAAGTCGACGGGCAGGGTGATCGACGGGTAACCGGAGATCGCCGCCGGTGCCGACACGCCGCCGACCGTGGGATCGCCGCTGACCACGTGGTCGCCCAGTACCAGGTCGTTGACGAAGGCGGGTCCCCAGCTCGGGGCGACCAGGGCGTCGAGGTGATCTTTGGCGAGCGCGGCGTCGATGCCTTCAGGGCCGGCCAGGCGCTGGTTACGATCACGGATCTCGATGTACGTCGGATCGGTGAGATCGGCCTTTGCCTGCGCCTGCAGGAACAGTTCCTGGCCGAACCACGGCATTTCCTTCGCGGCCTCGCGATCGTTGAACGCGATGAGGTCCGCCAATGTCTTCATGGGCTGATCGGGGCGACTGGCGAGATAGGCGTTGATGCCGTGCTTGAACTCGTACAGCAGCACGTCGATCTCGTGCTCGCTGAGTTCCTTCAGGTGCGGAATCTCGACGTTGTCGACCACGGTCGCGCCCTGCGCCTTGAGCAGGGTGATGGTGTGCTCGAGGGCGCGGTCGGCGTTCGGCTCGATGCCGCCGAGCTGGCGTACCACGCCGATGCGCTTGCCGCGCAACGCGTTCGGATCGAGGAACTTCGTGTAGTCGGTGGCGTGCTTGTCCGCTTCGGCCGTGGCCGGGTCACGCGGGTCGCTGCCGGCGATCGCACCCAGCACGATGGCCGCATCGGTGACGCTGCGGGTCATCGGACCGGCGGTGTCCTGGCTGTTCGAGATAGGGATGATGCCGGCACGGCTGACCAGCCCCACCGTCGGCTTGATGCCGACCAGGCCGGTCATGGAGGCGGGGCAGATGATGGAACCGTCCGTCTCGCTGCCGATCGCCACGGTGGCGAGTCCCGCCGCCACGGCGGCACCGGAGCCCGCGCTCGATCCGCAGGCGTTGCGGTCGAGCACATAGGGATTGACGGTCAGGCCGCCGCGTCCCGTCCAGCCACTGGTGGCATGGTTGGAGCGCATGTTCGCCCATTCGCTCAGGTTGGTCTTGCCGAGGATTACGGCGCCGGCCTTGCGCAGTCGCGCCGCCACGCCCGAATCGCGCGGCGCGGGTTTGCCCGCCAGGGCCAGCGAGCCGGCCGTGGTCATCATGCGGTCGCCCGTGTCGATGTTGTCCTTGAGCAGGATGGGAATGCCCGCCAAGGGGCCCGACTTGCCGCTCTTGCGAGCGATGGCGAGAGCGTCAGGATTCGTTTCGAGCACGGCGTTGATGGTCGGGCCGGCCTTGTCGATCTTCGCGATGCGATCGAGGAAGAGGGTGGTGAGACCTTCGGGCGTCAGCGTGCCGGACGCGTAGGCCTGGCGGATCGTGGCGATCGAAGCGAAGGCGTCGTCCTCGCCCGCGTCCCGGGCATGGGCGGTGCTGCCCGCGAACATGAGTGCGGCGGCCGCGGCGAGCGTGGCCTGCTTGATCCATACATGCTGCATATGTCTTTTCCCCCTGGCGATTGGACGACGAGTCGTTCCAATCTTACCCGGCCCACGCGCGGCTATACTGCGCGCATGCCACGCCCGTGCGCGATGCGCGCCGGGCCTCGCCAACGTAATGCCAGGGAGTGCCCTATGCGACGTCTCCTTCGCCGGCTGGCCATCATGGCCGCCGTGCTCTGCGCCGCACCCGCGATGGCCGCCGATTCACCGGCCGTGCCCGATACGCTGGTCCAGCGCATCGCCGCTTGCACCAGCTGCCATGGCGTGCACGGCGAGGGTGGCGACAACGGTTTCAATCCGCGGCTGGCAGGCAAGCCGGCCGGTTACCTGCACCGCCAGATGCAGGACTTCCAGCGCGGGCTGCGCCACTACGACATCATGGAATACACGGTGGCCCCACTCACCGACGAGTACATGCGCGAGATTGCCGAGTACTTCGCCGCCCAGGAAGTACCGTACGCACAACATCCGACACCTGCGACGACGCCCGCCGCCATGGCGAGGGGCGAGACCCTGGCGACCAAGGGCGACCCCGCACGCGGCGTGCCCGCCTGCATGGCGTGCCACGGTCCGAACCTCACGGGCGTGCAACCGGACATCCCGGGCCTCGTCGGACTGCCGTACGACTACATCAGCGCCCAGCTGGGCTCATGGCGCACCAATACACGCAGTACGGTGGCGCCCGATTGCATGGCGACGATCGTGAGCCGCCTCAGCGATGCCGACATCAGTGCCGTCTCCGCCTGGCTGGCCAAGCGTCCTGTCCCGCCGGATGCACACGCCGAACCGCCCGGCAGCGTGAAGCCGCCGCTGCGCTGCGGCGTGCTGGGAGGCTGACCATGACGCTCGCTTCCCGCCTTCTCCTGCTGTGTTCGCTGGCTCTCGCCAGCACGGCCGCCGTCGCCGCCGACGATGTCGTGCAACGGGGCCAGTACCTCACCACGATCGGCGACTGCGCCGCC
>DATNJP010000296.1:0-10715 GCA_035603855.1 Luteibacter sp.
TAGCTCGCGGCGATCCCCCGCGTGCCTTCGTCATACACCTGCGTGTACACGGTGGTCGGCCGGTCGGCACCGCCGCAGGCGTTACGGACATCGTCTGCCGTGTAGGTCACCACGACCGTGGATGCCTTCGCACTTGCGATGGGCGCGGCGGGTTCGGCGGCTCCGGTCTCAGGCGGAGGCGGTGGTGGCGGAGTCAGATCGGGTGCCGGTGGAGGCGGCGGTGGCGGTGGCGGTGGCGGCGGCTCGGCTGACGCGGACGATTGAGTCATCGTTCCCCGATCGCCGGGGGACTCGTCATCCGGAGGGGGGTTGTCCCACCTACGGTAGTCGGCCACCAGCGTCTCCCACGTGCTTTGCGATGGCACCTGTGCCCTTGCCAGGTTATCGGCGAGGGTCGTGCAGGCGGCTTCGTCGATATCCGTGGTGCAGCGGGAGCGCACCCTGGTTTCGAGGTTCGCCATGTCATTGAGGTTGCTGCCTTCCAGCCGCGTGGCGGATGACAACCGGATCAGGTCAGCCACGTCGTCGGATGCAAGGTCGAGATCCACCTCGACTTTCTTGAAGTCCTCGCGGACGGTCCGTATCTGCGCGGTCACCTTTGCGGCGTCCGCGGCTTCCTGCTTCTCGACGGCTGCCGTGTCCGCCCGATACGCGTCCCACGCCTGCCAGATCGCGATCAACCCCGTGGCTATCGCACCCAGCCCGATCGATGTTCCCACCGTGGCGGCCATCGGCCGCTTGCGCTTCACGAGACGCTTCGGTCGAAGCTCTCCCATCGGCATCGTGATGACGTCCGCCGTACGCGCCATCAGGGGTAACGCGGCGAGCGATGTGCCATTCAACCGCGAACCGAGATACCCGCCGAGATGGCAGTAGCTCTCCCACTGTTCCTCGCTGAAGAACTGCTGGGACGTGGGCTGTTGGGGAAACGGTGGATGACGCTCGGCATAAGCCGTGGTGTCCAGGTCGAACGCCGTGGGCACGCGCGGCTTCACGATAAGGAGTGCCCCGACGAAAGGCGCCTCGCCAGGCGCTTTGGCTGGATACGTGACGCGGGCAAGCAGCAGGTATTCGTCACCCGGCTTGCTGGTCATGGAGGTCGGCGTGGCAAGGTAGGGCGTCAGTTCGAAGCCTTCGAGGTCCTTGTCCATGGGATTGATGAACTCGATGGCGCAGTCGTAATCGATGCGTGCCTTGCGCACCAGGTTCTCGACATCGCCGAAGAGATAGTCGGGATCGGCGCCGCAGTCGGCCAGCACGATCAGGTCGAGGCGCCGCTTGAGCAGCGCGTACACGCCCGTATTATCGAAATGGCCGCCGTCGGACAGATACCACCGATGGCTTTTCAGTCCCGGGAACATACCAAGGCATTCACGCACCAGGGCGCGGTACTTTTCCAGTGGTACCCAGCGGGATGCCGGCTGGCACAGATTCTTTTGCCAGTAACCAAGGCGAAGGCCGCTGATGAACAGCAAGGCGGAAAGGGCCGAGCGCGTGTAGGTTCCCATGCCCGAGCCGACCGCCGCCCCGGAGATAGCGATCCATTCCGCCAGCGTCGTCTCCTTCAACGGCTCCCGTGACGCGCAGACCGGCTGGATGCCGATCTCCGCGCCAAAGGCGCTGACGGTGAGCGCGACGCCCTTGCGATCGGCATTGAACGTGCCCGTGCGGTCGTCGATCGTCTGGTTGATGCAACAGTTGATGAGATGGATGGGCCCGCCGTGCAAGTGGGGTGCGTACGCAGGGAACGCGATATCGTCACCGGGCAAAAGCTCGGTGGCCTTCGCGACACGGTCCGTGACGGGGACACCGTCCTCGAGCTTCGCATTCTTCGATCCGAGCACGCTCGCGGGGAAGCGTGCTTCCGGGCCCGTGTCGTTCCCGGTCGCGACATACGTCCTGGCCAGCCGTGACCGGTAAAACAAATGCAGCGACGACTGGTTGAGGAAGTCGAGGCGCTGGCCCGTGATCAGCATGTATGCGATTACCGGCACGACGATGCACAGGGCGCGAACGGCGTCGCTCTGCAACCAGAGTGGAAAATCCTGCACGTTGCTCGCGAAGACCACCACCTGCACGAATGTCGTCCAGAAGAGGATGACCAGTGCGAGCAGCAGGTACGACGCGATCTGCCCGATCATCAACCACGGTATCGAGGTGCCGCCGTTGGCGTTGCCTCGTGGCAGGAACGCGGGTACGGCGGTGCGTAATGCCGCGAGCAGCAGCGCCACGATGCCCGCGCCGGTGATGACGCTGCCGTTGTGTTCCCCGGGACGGTCGCTGGTAAGCCAGTGGCGAATGGCCCAGCTCGCGATGTCGAGGCAGCCGAGGAAGAACACGGCCAGCGTCAACCCCAGGAAACAGGCCAGCACCGTGTTGAACCACACGCGATTGCGCCCCGGATCGGACTGCACCAGCGATGTAACCAGCGCTACGAGGAACCCCAGCGGTGCGAGAAGACCCAGGGCGCTCACGACCTTCGCCGCGGAGGCCAGCGACCAGGCGGGCGAGGATGCCGCGGCGCCGTAAAGCACGCCGGCCAGCGCGATGGCGAGGACGCTCACGCCTGCGCCCGCCCACAGGCCCCTGCCAAGGAACCAGTAGCCGCACATCATGATGGCGACGAGTCCCAGCATGACCGGGAGTGCCCAGAACCAGGCACTCCCTGCCACCAGCCAGGCAGGGTCGGCGGGCACCACACGCAGATAGACCATATGCGCGCTGACGACGACCACGCCGATCAGCAAGGCCAGCAATGCGATTTCGATCTGCGTCGCGACGAACGCGCGACATTGCGTGGTCCAGGTCTTGAACAGGTCGCGTGCGCCTGCGGGCGTGAGGAAACGCCCGTTCTGCCGCAGCCACCAGATGAAGAGCGAGTCGTCATCCGCGACGGCTTTTTCCACCGCCGCCGCCGTGTCAGGGTGCGCGGGGCCGTGGTAAAGACGGCCCAGCGCGGAGCCGGTGTAACCACCACCTGACACCGTGGAGAGATAGTCGAAGCGCTTCAGCAAGCCGTTCTTGGCCAGGCCACGAAGCATGCCCAGGCAGAACGTGGCGCTGCGAATGCCACCGCCGGAGAGGGCCAGTCCGTACCATGGCTCGTCGGGCCCGATGCCCCGGGACGCCTGTCGATTGCCCCGGGCCTGTTCCTCGGTCGACTCCTGGGACGAATCGTCCCCCGCGCGGTCTTCGGCCATCGTGCCTCTCCCCGTGGTCTGTCAGCGCCCCCCGGCCGCAGCATACCCCTTCGTCTTCGGCAACGTGCAGGAAGCACGCGGCAGCGAACGGCCCGCTTCCCCGCGGAACTCCGGATGATCGAACGGGATGTCACTGCTCCAATACCACGGGAAACACGTATCGCCGAGGGTCGCTTCGAGCAGGTATGGAAAGATGCCCTCGGCGTTGGAGCTGTTGCTCATCAGCAACACGCAACGTTTCGGACCCATCAGGCACACCGCGAGGTTGTTCGTACCGTCGTCGTGTCCTTCCTTGAAGAACGCTTCGCCGTGCGCCGAACGGTAGCGGCCCACGCCCATCGCATAACCCAGCCCGATGGCGTCGTTCTCGGTGGTCTCCGGAAGACCGATGGTGGGGAACTGCTGCACGGAATGGATCCGGATGACGGGACGGAGCCACGTTTGATACGTCGCCGCGTCCAGCCCATCGCCACGCACCATGGCGGCGAGCAACTGCGCGTAGTCATGGACGGTCGTATCCATGGAACCCGCCGCACGCACGGATTCCCGGCGCTTGTGACCGAGCGGCTTGCCGTTCTCGTCGTACCCGATGGCCAGGTTGTCGGCGAAGTCGTCGCGCCAGGTCATGCTGGTGCGCGTCATGCCGTAGTGGTCGAACAGGCGCGTTTTCATCAGCGTGTCGACGTCGATCGACTTGCCGTTTTCCAGCACGAACTGCATCAGGTTGATGCCTTCGCCGGAATAACCGTAACGAGTGCCGGGATCGAAGTAGAACGAGAGCTTCCCGTTCGGATCGTAATCCTTGCCGGGTTGCCAGAAGCGGAAGTTGGGGAACCCGGTGCGATGGCTCAGCAGGATGGAAGGGGTCAGCTTGCGCCAGCGTTCGTCAGCGGCGAGATCCGCGTACTTCGGATAGTCGGGCAGGGGCTTCGGCAGGTCGTCCGCGATGCTGGTGTCCAGGGCGAGCTTCCCATCCTGCACCAGTGACATCGTGGCGTAGGCGAAGGCGGCCTTGGTGAGCGATGCGGCATACATGACCGTGTCGGTGGTCAGCGGCAGGCTCTTCTCGACGTCCCGTTGCCCGTAGGCCTTGAGCGAGACGACCTTGCCGTCTTCGATGATCGCCACCGCGAGGCCTGGTACGTTCGCCGCCTTCATGAGGGACGCGACGCGCGTGTCGAGCGCCTTGCCGCGAAGCGGTGCGGGGGCTGTGGCGGTATCCGCGGCGGCGGGCAAGGCAAGAAGCAGGAGTGAACCGAGAACGACCGAACGCAACATCGTGCACCTCCCCCTAAGAGGACGGCTCCCTGAGGAGCCGTCCGGTTGTCATGTCAGCTGTCGTCGCGCCAGCGTCGGAACCAGATGGCGCCGGCGATCATCGCGATGCCCACTGCCGCACCGATCCAGAGCGAGGGGCTGGCCAGGGCGCTGTAGTGATACGCCAGGTCCAGGCTGTCGAGCAAGCCGGCAGGGTCGTCATGGTTCGGCACGACCAGCGGCGAGGCATTGCTGACCCAGCCACCCGGCAGCAGGCTGCCCAGCAGGCGGCCGACCACGTTCTTCCAGTACCAGGAGCTCGACAGACCCGCCATGCCCATCAGGCCGAACCAGGAGACGATCACGCCGGTGCCGACGGGCAGGGCGATCGCCCAGAGGAACGGCTTGCTGCGGGCCCAGGCGGAGCAGAGCAGCAGCCAGCCGATGGTCGGCAGCGCCCACACCGCATACAACGGGATCAGCAGGATCAGGTTGAACACGACGCGGATCGGATGCGATTCGACCAGCAGGCTCCATATCGCCACGCCGTGCAGGGTGGCGACGATGGCGATGAGGATGCTCAGCGCGAGCCCCACGATCACACCCACCACCATCGCGATGGCCGGGGCCAGCAGGATGGCGCTGGCGACCTTGGACAGCACGGTGGAGGTATCCGACAGCGGCAGCGACTTCCAGAACAGGATGCTGCGGTCGCGACGGTCGTCGTAGAGCGCTCCCAGGCAGTAGAAGAACACCACGATGGCGGTGACGCACAACACGATGCCGGCGATGGCGTAGAGCATGATGTCGAGGGCCGCGCCGGCGTTATGCAGGTCGCCCGGGCTCATGTTCTGCTGGAAGTGCATGTCGCCGTTGTACTTGAACCCCGCCCAGGTGGAACGGCGGCCGAAGGTTTCGCCGAGCACGATCGCCATGGCGTTGAGCACCAGGAAGACGATGCCGGTGACCACGGGGGCCCAGAAGAAACCGCCCTTGTGTTCCCAGAACTCGCGCTTGACCAGCCAGTAGAAGGTTTTCATGCGTAGGTGCCCTTCATGGTGGCGACGAAGAGGTCGCCGATCGACGGCCGCCGCACTTCACCGAGCTCTTCGAGCTGCGGCCGGCTGACGTTGTCGAAGAGGAAGATGCTCTTGCCGAACACCTGCCGTTCGTCGAGCGGTTTGAGTTGGCGTGCCGCGGCGGCCTGTTCCGCGCCGACCAGTACTTCGGCGAAGCGCTCGCCCAGGCTGTCCATGTCGGTGTCGAGCACGATCTTGCCGTCGCGGATGAACATCAGGTCGGTGAGGATGTGTTCGATCTCCTCCACCTGGTGCGTGGTGACCAGGATGGTCTTTTCCTCGTCGAAGTAATCTTCCAGCAGGGACTGGTAGAAATGCTTGCGATAGAGGATGTCCAGGCCCAGGGTGGGTTCGTCCAGCACCAGCAGCCTCGCGTCGATGGACATGACCAGGGCGAGGTGCAACTGCACGATCATGCCCTTGGACAGCTGCTTCACCTTCTGCCCCGGCTGCAGCTTCGTGCGGGCCAGGAAGGCATCGCACTTCCTGCGGTCGAAACGGGGGTGGGTGTTGGCGACGAAGTCGACCGCATCGCCCACCTTCATCCAGCGCGGCAGCACCGCGACGTCGGCGATGAAGCACACCTGTTCCATCAGCTTGTTGCGGTCCTTGCGCGGGTCCAGTCCCAGGACGTTGAGCTGACCGTCGAACGTGGTCAACCCGAGGATGGCCTTGAGTGCCGTGGTCTTGCCGGCGCCATTCGGGCCGATCAAGCCGACGATGCGGCCCGCACCGATCTGGAACGTGGCGCCGTCCAGGGCTAGCGACGACTTGTAGCGCTTGGTCAGGCCGGTGGCGGTAACGACCGCTGTCATGACGGGTCCTCCGTGGAGCTGTTCGCTTCACGCATCAGGGTTTTGAGATCGAGGCCCATGCGCTGGAGGCGGGCGAACAAGGCCGGCCATTCCTCGCGCAGGAAGCGCTCCCTTTCACTCTTGAGCAGCGCTTCGCGCGCCCCATCGATCACGAACATGCCAAGACCCCTCCGTTTCTCAACCAGTTGTTCGTCGACCAGCTCCTGGTACGCCTTGGATACGGTCAGCGGGTTGATCTGAAAATCCCCCGCGACCTGGCGAACCGACGGCAGCGGATCGCCTTCGTTCAAGGCGCCATCCAGGATCATCGCCACCACGCGTTCGCGGAGCTGGCGGTAGATCGGGACGCTGTCGTTCCAGGTGATGGACATGTAGTTATTCCTTGGCCGTGTGGCGCAGTGCGTTGCCAAACGAATAGTAGGGCATGGCCAGCTGCGCACCGATAAGCGCGGCGGCACGGTCTTCGGCGCTGCGCTTCAGGGCGGCCGCGGCCGAATCCAGGGTGGCCTCGCTCGCCAGCATGGCCTCGCGCACATCTGCGTCGGTGGGCCGCACTTCGAGGGAGGGCAGGTCGACGACGTGGATGCCGTTGACGAAGTGCGGCGCGGCGAGCATGGCGGCGGCGCGGTCATCGAAGGAGCGCATGGCGAACACGCTGGTGCCGGCAATCAGTATGGAAGCGGTCAAGGCGATGAGGTTCGGCGCTTTCATGGGACGACTCCGATGACTTGTTGCGGGAAGCAGGGTTAGAGGGAAGCGACGTTCGCGTCGGCGTCGGCGTAGACGACGATCGGGGCGAGGTCGGTGACTTTGGCGCCGTTGATTTCGGTCAGCGGGGCGGCGGTGGTCGAGGTGCTGCTGAAACCGACCAGGGCGGCGGCGGCGATGGCGAACGAGGCGGCGAGCGCGGTGAGGTTCAGGTTTTTCATGGTGTCTGCTCCTGTGGTGCTGTGGGTGACCGGTGTTGTAGTGAACTATAACACCAGATTTTCGGTCGTCAACCGGAATTTCGTGAAATTCCATATGACTTATGGCCTATGCCGTGCCGCGCTGTGCTGGTGGGGTGCGCCGGTGGCACCCGTTCTGATGCGGGATGTGAGGGAAAGGTTTAGGCAATCCCTGCAGGAGCCCTTCATCAAGCAATCCCCCTCTCCCTTGTGGGAGCCGCTTCAGCGGCGATCCCGCGGCAGCGGGCCAGTGTGCCAAGCACCCTGTGGGAGCCGCTTCAGCGGCGATCCCGCGGCAGCGGGCCAGTTTGTGGCAAGCACCCATCGCCGCTGAAGCGGCTCCCACAGGGTTCCCCCCGGCCCATGAAAAAGGCCGGCGCCTTTCGGGGCCGGCCTTTGTTCAACGTATGTAACGACGTGGCTTACAGCTCGGCGCGGAACTCGACGCCGATGATGCGCGGGTCATTCACGAACGCCGTGCGGTTGTTGAAGTCGATGCCGCCGGTGATCACCTTCTTGTTGGTGATGTTGCGGCCGTACAGGGCGATCTCGCGCTTGCCGAACTCCCAGTTGTAGCCGATGCGGATGCCGCCTTCGAGGAACGGCTTGCTGCGGAACTCTTCCGAGTCGTACAGGAAGAAGTTCACTTCGCTGCGGTAGTTCCAGTCGGTGTAGACGAAGAACTCGCCGCTCTCGCCATACGGAATACCGTAGCGGGCGGTCCACGTGCCGATCCATTTCGGCGCGTTGGGCAGCTCGTTGCCGTTGATCAGTGCGTTGCCCGCGGCATTGAGCGGGTCGATGACCGTGCAACCACCACCGCACGGAGCGACGGCCAGGTTGTGGTCTTTCAGTTCCGTGTGGTTATAGCTGCCGCCGGCGGTCATGTAGAACTGCGGCGTGAGGTAGGCCTCGAGGTCGAACTCGGCGCCGTAACCCTCGGTCTTCTTCGCGTTGATCAGCTGCGTGACGTTGGTCGCACCGCCGACAGCGGTCAGCTGCTGGTTGTGCATGTTGTACTTGTAGACGTCGGCGTTGAAACGCAGCTTGTTGTCGTCCGACGTGGACTTGTAGCCGATTTCATACGACGTGATCGTCTCGGGCTTCGCCGTCGAGATGCTGTTGGCGAAGTTGATGCGGCCCTGCACGCTGGGCGCACGGAAGCCGTTGGCGATGCGCGCATAGACGTTGCTGTTCTTCGACAACTGCCAGGTGCCGGTCAGGTCGCCGCTCCAGCGCGAGTCCGTCGGATCCGAGGTCAGCGGGCCGACCGGGCCGGTGAAGCCGAGGAAGCGCTCCGCCTTGAAGTCACGCTTGTCGTGCGACCAGCGTGCGCCCGCGCGCACGTCGAACTCGTCGGTGAACTGGAAGTCCGCCGAACCGAACACGGCCCAGGCCTTCGTGCGCTGGCTCTGGTCCACCCAGCCGTCCAGCACGTGGTTGTTCAGCGTGTTGTACGAGAAGTTGGTGATCGCGATGTCTTCGTCGAAGTAGTACGTACCGACCTGCCACTTCAGGCGCTCGGCGCTGTCGTTGGACAGGCGGAATTCCTGGGTGATCTGGCGATCCTTCGGCAGCGCGTCGGCGGTTTCGGAGTAGAACGGCGTGGTGCGGTTGGTGAAGCTCGGCTTGGCCGGGGTTTCCGACGCGTCGTAGCCACCGTCGACGTCGCCAAGGCTGTACGTGGTGGCGCGTTCGAGGCCGGTGATGGACGCGAAGTTGAGGTCGCCGAAGTGCCAGTTCAGGTGCAGGTTGCTGCCCCAGGTGAACAGGTGCTGCTTGTTGCGGCCGTCCTGCGACACGGAATCGCGGTCGAAGCCCGGCACGAACTGGTCGCCGCCGAGGGTGATCGAATTGGCGCGGTTGACCATGGCGCTGCCGTCGAGCCAGCGGCCGTGCACGTTGATCAGGGCGTCGAAGTCTTCCGTGGCCTTGTACAGCGCCTGCAGGCGAATGGCGCGGTCGTTGTAACCGCCCAGGTCGTCCTTCTTGCCGGTGTAGTCGTTGTCGATCCAGCCGTCGCGGTGCTGGGCGAGGGCGGAGATGCGGCCTGACCAGCTCGAGCTGAGCTTGCCGCCGATCGCGGCTTCGGCATTGGCCGTGCCATACGAGCCGTAGGAAACGCGGGCATAACCCTCGGTTTCCTGCGTCGGCTTGCGCGATTCGAACTTGATCACGCCCGCCGGGGAGTTGCGGCCGAACAGCGTGCCCTGCGGGCCGCGGAGTACTTCGACCTGCTCGAGGTCGAACAGCGGGAAGCCCTTCAGGATCGGGTTTTCCTGGACGATGTCGTCGTAAACCATCGACACCGGCTGCGAGGCGTTGAGGTCGAAATCGCTGTTACCCAGGCCGCGGATGTAGAAGCGCGGGAACTCGCGGCCATACGACGTCTCGGCGTACACGCTCGGTGCGCGCGAAGCCAGCTGCAGGACGCCATCGCCGGCCTGGCCGAACGATTCCAGTTTCTCCGCCGTGACCACGGTCATCGAGATGGGCACCTTCTGCAGGTCTTCCGTGCGCTTTTCAGCGGTCACGTTGATGGTCTGCAGGGTTGCGGTCTTGGTCGGTGCGCTGGACGGCTGCGTGTTGGACGTCGCGTCCTGGGCGATGGCCGTGCCAGCGGTGAGCGCCGTGGCAATGGACAGGGCAATGACGAGGCGTCGCGGCATGCGGCGCGAGCTTGCGAGAGACATGGTTTTGGGTTCCGCCTGGGTGGGACTGGTTGAGAGTGCCTCGCCAATGACGTGGAGCCGGCTCCCCTGGCGAGGGCGCATCTACGACGAATTATCCACTGTGACGCGGGCATGACGAAAGTGTTGCGCCGCGATAACACGCGCCTGTCGCAAAAAACGGCGCTTGTCATGGAAGTGAAATGGGCCGGGACTACCTTGCGCCGGGTCGGAGTCGATTTATGTCGTTAACGACATTAGACGACATGATCGGCGACGTTTGAGTATTTTCTCAATCCATTCGGAGCAACGCGCAAATGAAAAGACTCCCCCTGGCCGCCGCCTTCTGGACGATGTGCGGCACCGCGGCCGCCGAGGGCTCGCCGCAGGCGGCCATCGAGCTGTTCGTCGACACGAACACGCGGCAGATCTTTGCGGAGCCCGGTCCCGGGCGGCAGCGCCTGGGCAAGTTCGTGCAGGCGAGCGACGAGAGTGCCGCGGCGTCGGCGGGGGCCAGCGCGCCCGCCGGGGCGCTGGCATCGGGTTCGGCCGGGGCGGGCGGGGCGGCCACGGGTACGGCCTCAGCGCCATCCGTGGCACAAGGCGGCAGCCCGGCCACGACCGTCGCCGCTGCAAAGCCGGGTTCTTCGTCCAAGGCCTGGTACGAGAAGATCGGCATCCGCGGCTACGTGCAGATGCGTTACAACCAGGAACTGGGCGAGGACGCCAAGGACCTCAGGTCGCCGGG
>DATNJP010000297.1:0-7221 GCA_035603855.1 Luteibacter sp.
AGGTGGACTGCAGCGTGTAATTCTCCGCGTTGTCCAGCGGGCCGGTCAGCGAGCCGAACAGCGCGAGGTTACGCGTGTTCGAGTTCGGATCCGGCTTCCAGATCACCTTGTCGCCCAGCACGTAGAGACCGTAGCGACCGCCTGAATAGTTGCGTGCGGTTCCACCGACGAGCGCGCGATGCAGGCCCTTCGTGTTGAGTTCCGGATCGGTGAAGTCCGCCGAGTTGTACCAGCCACCGAACTTCAGGTGCTTCGGATACGGATCGGTGGCGAAGCTGGTCTCGTAACCCGCCTCGATCGGGATCAGGTAGCCCGTGGCGTTGTTGAGCCCCCAATCCAGGCCGTTGTTGTTGCGACGGTCCGGGTTGATCTCGAAGGCGCCGATCGAGATGTAGCGCGCGTCGGGCTGGTACTTCACGCGGGCACCCCAGTTCACATAAGGGAAGCCGCTGAAACCGCCGGACGTGTTGGTCAGCTGGTACGGGCAATCCGGCGCGCTGACGAAGCGGCAGCCGTAGGTGGACCGGTTGAACTGCCAGGTGGCATTGAGGCGGCCGGCCAGCACGTTGATGTGGCTGTCCGCGAAATTCTGTTCCCAGCTCAGCTGCGCGAGCTGCCACTGGCGCTTCGGATACCAGTAACCCTGGATCTTCTGGACCACGCCGATATCGTCCGCCGCGACGCTATGACCGTAATAACGGGCGAACGTGATGTGCATCTTGCCGCCTTCGATGCCGGCCAGCTTGCCCATGTCGAGATCCGCGCCGCCGACGGCACCGCCGCCATTGGTCGCGCCGAGGCGCTCACCACCACGCACGCTGCCCGCCCAGTCGTTGGCCCAGACGAAGCGCAAGGAAACGCCCTCGTCACGCAGGCGGTCGACCGGACCCTTGTCGTCGTCCTTCGTCTTGGCCGGCGTGGTCTGGCGCGGCTGTTGGGCATCGGGCGTCGTCTGCGCGACGGCGGCTGATACGGCGAAGGTAGCGAGTAAGGCGATGGCTAAGCGACGGAACATCATGTGGTGTAAACCCCCAATCCCGCCGAAGAGCCGACGGAGCGGGGGCGATGCTCGCCGCCGGAGGGGGTGTGAACAATGCGATCAAGGACCTATCAGGTATGCATAACCTGCATAACTTGCACGACGTCATGAATATGGTGCATCGCACCAATCCATTTCTTGGCGCCAGCACTCAGAATCACGCCCATTCCTTGCGGCAGCGCCACAGGATGCCCGAATCGCGGTCGCCTGTCCTGTTTTGACGCGGCAAACCCACGCTCGCGCTTAATGGGGCCCTATCAAGCGCAGCGTAGAATGGCCACACGGACGGATCGAAAAGCAGTGAGTGAGCGATGAGCGACAAAGAAGTCCCCGGTATCGAAGCATACGACGGTGCCGCCGGTGGATGGGGTGCCCTTGGCGCGGTGGCGCGGGCACTGAGCGGACAGATGGCCATCGCCCGCGAGTCCATTGCCTTGCACAAGGTGAACCAGCCGCAGGGGTTCGACTGCCCCGGTTGCGCCTGGCCCGATCCGAAGGAAACCTCCTCCTTCGAGTTCTGCGAGAACGGCGCCAAGGCGGTTTCGTGGGAAGCCACCGGCAAGCGATTGCGGCCGGAATTCTTCGCGAAGAACACCGTCGCCGATCTCTGGAAGCTGTCCGATTACGCCCTGGAAGGCCTGGGTCGCATCACCCACCCCATGGCGTACGACCGGGCCACCGATACGTACCAGCCCATCGCGTGGGATGACGCCTTCCGCCGGATCGGCGCGGCGCTGCGTGCCCTGCCCGACCCCAACATGGCGGAGTTCTACACCTCGGGTCGCGCGTCGAACGAGGCCGCCTTCCTTTATCAACTGTTCGTGCGCGAGTACGGGACGAACAACTTTCCCGACTGCTCCAACATGTGCCATGAGGCGACCAGCGTGGGTCTGCCGCAGTCGATCGGTTCGGGCAAGGGCACGGTACGCCTCGAGGATTTCGAGCATTGCGACGCCATCTTCTGCATCGGCCACAACCCCGGCACGAACCATCCGCGCATGCTGAGCACGCTGCGCGACGCATCCCTGCGCGGCGTTCCCATCGTGGTGCTCAACCCCCTGCCGGAACGTGGCCTGGAACGCTTCACCTCGCCGCAGCATCCAGTGGAGATGCTGACGGGTAAATCGACACGCATCGCCTCCACGTATTACAAGCTGAAGATCGGCGGCGATGTCGCGGTGCTGAAGGGCATGATGAAGGCGCTGTTCGCCGCCGATGATCGTGCGCTCGCCGCCGGCGCACCGCGCGTCCTCGATGTCGATTTCATCGAAGCCAACACCACCGGCATCGAAGCACTGGCCGCCGATGTTTCGCGCACGTCCTGGGCCGCCATCGAACGCACGTCGGGCCTCACCCGCGCGGAGATCGAAGACGCGGCCGATATCTACGCGAAAGCGAAGAACGTGATCGTCTGCTACGGCATGGGCATCACGCAGCACGTGCACGGCGTGGAGAACGTGCAGCAGATCGCCAACCTGATGCTCCTGCGCGGCAACATCGGTCGCCAGGGCGCCGGTATCTGCCCGCTGCGCGGACACAGCAACGTCCAGGGCGATCGCACGGTGGGCATCACCGAAAAGCCCAACGACGCTTTGAACGAAGGCATCCGCAAGGCCTACGGGTTCGAGCCACCGGTCGAACATGGCCATGACGCCGTGGCCGCGGTGATCGCCATCCGTGAGGGCCGCTCGAAGGCGCTGGTGGCGCTCGGCGGCAATCTCGCCGTGGCGATGCCGGACACGAACGAGACCTTCGACGCGATGCGCAAGCTCGACCTCGCCGTGCACGTGGCGACCAAGCTCAACCGCTCGCACCTGATCCTGGCGAAGGAATCGTTCATCTTGCCCTGCCTCGGCCGCACCGAACTCGACGTGCAGGCCACGGGACCGCAGGCGGTGACGGTCGAAGATTCGATGTCCATGGTGCACGCGTCCGCCGGCACCCTGACGCCCGCTTCCGAGCAACTGCGCTCCGAGCCGTGGATCGTTCGCGGCATCGCGAAGGCAACCTTGCCGGACACTCGCGTGGACTGGGATCGCCTCGTGGGCGACTACAACCTCATCCGCGACGACATCGAGAAAGTCTTCCCGATCTTCTTCGACTTCAACCGGCGCGTGAACGCGCCGGGCGGTTTCCGTCTTCGCGTGGCGGCCAGCGAGCGCGACTGGGCGACGCCGGACAACCGTGCCCGCTTCCTGCTCGCCGCGGGACTCGACGAGGATCCCCCGCCGGATTCGCAGGGCCTGATGCTCACGACGATCCGTTCGCACGATCAGTACAACACGACGATTTACGGGCTCAACGACCGCTATCGCGGCGTCACCGGGCGCCGCGATGTCATCTTCATGCACGCCAGCGACCTCGCCGCGCGCGGCCTGAAGCATGGCGACCGGATCGACGTCTTCGCCACGGGCGCGAATGTGGCCGACGGCAAGGAACGCGCCGTGCGCGGCTTCACCGCGGTCGCCTACGACATCGCCGAGGGTTCGGTCGCGATGTATTACCCCGAAGGCAACGCGCTGATCGCGCTGGAAAGCCACGATCGCCGCTCCGGCACACCCGCCTATAAATCCGTGCCTGTGCACATCCGGGCGTCGGCCCTCCCCTCATCCCGGCATGCAAAGCCGAAGGCGGAACATGTCGTCTGATCGCCACCTGCCCGACGGCTGCGCCACGCGGCCCGTAACCCGCTTCGAACGAGGCCAGCGTGCCGATGACGACGACCGGCTGGCCGAGGAAATCCCGGTCGCCATGCATTTCGACGGCACCTCGTTTGCCGTGATGATGGCGACACCCGCCGACCTGGAGGATTTCGCACGCGGTTTCGCACTCACGGAGGGCAAGGTCGACACGGTGCTGGACATCCTCGATATCGACGTGCGCGAGGTCCTGGAAGGCATCACGGTCAACGTGCGTACCAACGGCGGCAACTCCGGCGGCGAAAATCCACTGCCGGACTCATGCGCTTCCGATGCGGATCCACGGCCCGCTCGCGAACTGCCGGGGCGCAGCGGTTGTGGTATCTGCGGCAGCCGTGAACTGGAAGACGTCGTGCGTCACCCGGCGCCCGTGGCGGCGGGTCCGGTCGTCGGCACGGACGCGATCGAACGCGCGCTGGAAACGCTGCGCGCGATGCAGCCGATCAACTCCTTTACCGGATCCGTGCACGCGGCCGCCTGGGCCTTGCCGGATGGCACGATCACGAAGGTGCGCGAAGACGTCGGCCGGCATAACGCGCTGGACAAGCTGATCGGCGCGATGCTCGTCGACGGCAGCGACCCGCGCGACGGCTTCCTGGTGATCACCAGCCGCGCCAGCTACGAGATGGTGACCAAGGCCGCCGTCGCCGGCATGACCATCGTGGTGGCCATCTCGGCACCCACGGCCCTTGCGGTGCATCTGGCCACGGACTGCGGCGTCACCCTGCTCGGCTTCGCCCGGCCCGGCCGTTTCAACATCTACAGCCGTCCAGAACGCATCGCCTCCTGAAACCTCAGGCCTTGCGGCGGCGGAGGCTGTCCTTCACGTCGACGTCGAATCGGACGGTGGTCGCCACCGTGTCGTAACCGGGGATGTCGAAGACCAGCCCGTCCTTGCTCGGCAACCGCGATTGCAGGTCGCTCAATGCCGTACGTGGCACGCCCATGCGCCATTCGTGCGCGTTTCCGGACAGCGTGCATGCGGGACCATCGGTGGCATCGATCGAATAGCGCATGGTGAACGCGGTGCCGAACGCCGTGGAACCCAGCAAGGCGATGTCGGCGAGCAGTTCGCCCAATTCGTCCTCGTCGATGCGGACGCGGACCGTGTCGTCTTCCAGTTGAACCCTCATGCGTTCGCCTCGCGCCAATCGTCGGGAGTGTTGCAGTTCACCAGCCACCGCGTGTCGATGGCGTCGAGTGGCAGTGTCGTCGCCCCCAGCCGTGCCTGCAAGGCGGAAATGGAGCATTCGCGACCCGGACGCGTCATCAGCTCGGCCAGGACCTCGCGCGTGGTGGGGTTCATCGTCAGGCGCATGGGCAGCGGATGGGCCTGCCAGCAGGTGACCATCATCGTGCGTTCGTCGCGCAACGGGGCAAGGACTTCGTCACCCAATCGCGGCATGTCCACGGGCGCCACGAGCCACTCGCCGTCGGGAAGGCCGTCGATGGCGCTGGCGATACCACCGACCGGACCGGCCTGCGGCCAGCGATCGGGAATGCCGCCAGCGCGCGTGCCGCTGATCGCGACGCGCTCCGCACCGGCGGCGCGCAGTGCCAGCAGCGTCCGTTCCAGCAGCGTGCGGCCATCGATGCGCAGCAGCGCCTTGTCCTCGCCCATGCGCGAGGAGAGGCCACCGGCAAGAACCAGCCCGACGATCATGCCGCGTCCGCGGGATCGAGCGGCCAGGCTTCGGCGGTATCGCCAAAACCGTCCACGGCCGACAACCATGTGGTCGCCTCGGTATAAGGCACGATGCGATACGCGGCCTGAGCCTCCAGGAGACGTGCCACCTGGTGGCCTTCGGCATCTCGCTCGAGGCGGCCGAGGGCGAAATGATTCATTCCCTCGCGCGCCACGAGTGGCGCGGCGAGGCGAACACGCTGGGGTTGTTCGGGCGGCAGCCCCGCCATGGCGCGCAGGACGGGCCCGACGAAGAAGCGATAACCCACGGCGACGGCGATCGGATTCCCGGGCAGGCCGAGCACGAGCGGACCGTGATCGAATCGTGCGGCCAGCAACGGTTTGCCCGGCCGGATCGCTACCTTGTGAAAGAGTTCGCGCGCACCCAGCGATGCGAGGGCCGCGGGAACGAAGTCGAAGCGTCCGGCGGACACGGCGCCTGTCGTAACGATGAGGTCCGCGCCATCGGCAAGCGCCCTGCGCACCGCGTCATGAAACGCGTCGCCGACATCCGGCACGCGCGAACGCGTGATGTCAGCAACGCCCCAGTGAGTGAAGCTCGTCGACAGGAAGGGCCCGTTGGAATCGTGGATGCCGCCTGGTGGCAAGGGCCCGGTGGCATTGAGTTCGCTGCCGGTGGTGATCACCGCCACCCGTGGCTGGCGAACGACATCGACGCGATCGATGCCCAGCGCGGCGAGCAACATGATGGCGCCGGCGTCGATGCGGCGTCCGCGCGCGAGCGCGGGTGCACCACGCTCGATATCCGCACCGGCCCGCCGGACGTTCTGCCCGAGCCGCTCGTCCGCGACGAAGCGCACGCGTTCGCCGTCACGCACACAACGCTCCACCGGCACGACGGTATCGAAACCCTCGGGCATGCGCGCACCGGTGGCGATCTCGCACGCCTCGGCATCCGGATAGGCATGCGTCGTGTCACCCGCCGCGTGCATCGCGGCGACGGCGAACGTCGATCCGGCGGGAATCGCATCCGCACCGGCTCTCAACGCGTACCCGTCCATCGCGGCGTTGTCGAAGGAAGGCAAGGAGAGGGGGCTGACGACATCGGCGGCCAGGAATCGCCGGGAGGCGAGTTCGAGGCCGACCCGCTCGGCGTCGAGAAGGCGGGCTTCGCCCAGCAGCACCGCCAACGCGTCGGAATAGGAAATCATGGTCGAAGCGTAACCCGCCACGACCGCGCCGTGTGGGACGGGGTGGCCTTTTGGGCCACCCCTCCCCGGTCATGCCGAACGGCGCGACTGCTCCTGCACCGCCGCCGGGCGGTAGGCGTGAAACGCCACCGTGGCCGACGCGCGTCCCTGGCTCAGCGAACGCAAGGCCGTGCTGTAACCGTCGAGCTGGGCCAGCGGAACATCGGCTTCGATCTCCGTGCGCTCCTGCTGGTCCACCAGGTTGACGATCTGGCCGCCACGACGTTGCAGGTCGCCCAGCACGTCGCCGACCGCCGAACCCGGCGCGCTCACCGACACCCGCATCACGGGCTCGAGCAGTACGGTGCCGGTCGCCTCCAGCGCCAACTTCACCGCCATCTGCGCGGCACGATGGAACGCGGCCTCGTTCGAGTCCACGGCATGCGCCTGGCCATCCAGCACGGCCACCGACGCACCGACCACCGGATAACCACGCGGGCCTTCCAGCAGCGCCGAGGCGACGCCTTTCTCGACGGCCGCCTGGAACTGTTTCGGAATGACACCGCCGGTCGTCTTGTCGACGAACGCGTTGCCTTCCTCACCGGTCGGCGTCAGCGACAGCACCACGCGTGCGAACTGACCGCTGCC
>DATNJP010000298.1:0-13198 GCA_035603855.1 Luteibacter sp.
CCCCGAGCCGTGCCAGCGGCGTGCTCCACGCGTGGCCGTGGAAGGCGCCTCGCCGCGGCCGAAATCGCGATGCCCGGGGTGCTGGCCCTGCGTGTCGTAGCCGTGGTGCCCACCGAAGTCGCGGTGGCCCGGCGGTTGATCGTGGCGTGCCTCGTACGGCGTTCCACCGAAGTCGCGCGCGTCGCGGTAACCGTAGGTGCCGCCGAACTCGTCGCCGGGGTAGCGGGTATCGTCGTGGTCTTGGCGCTTGTCGAAGCGGTTCATGCGCGGGCTCCCTCGTCGGGATGGATGGGCGAGGTTTCCAGTCTTGGCGCTGGCGCATGCAGTTCGCGTTGCCCGCGCGTCAACGTCGCGAGAAGGCGCGCTGGCCGCCGATGGCCCGTGATGCGACGGAATCGGCTTGTCCAGGGGCCGGCTTTTGTTCACTATCCGCCCACGCCAGGCAGCCTCGGCGGACTGACATCGAAACGGGGGTGAGATGTCGCGAATCAGCTTTGACGAACCATGGACCTTTGGCGGCCACCCGTGGCGCAGCCTCAAGGACACGTCGTTCGGCGTGATCGTCGCCGACGTCGCCGGGGAGATCGTCCATGTGAACGCGCGGGCCGCCGAACTGCACGGGTGGGTGCGCCTTGCGGTCGGCCCGGATGACTACAGCCGGATGTACAGCCTGTTCACCGAGGCGGGGCGGCCGTACCCGTCGGGAGACCTGCCCCTGACCCGTGCGGTACGCCTGGGCGAAACCTCGCGCCACGAGCGTTGGGTGGTGCGCAGGCCGGACGGCTCACGCCAGACGATCCAGGGTTCGGCCTACCCGGTCTGCGATACGGGCGGACAGCAGATGGCCTCGGTACTCGTGCACGACGCCGTCGAAGGACGGCGTGGCGGTGCCTAGGGTGTCCGCTGCACCGGCGTATCGCGTGAGGCGGCCCCGCAGGCGTCGCGCAGCCAGGTGTTCACCTCGTCCAGGCCGGTGACCACGCTGGCGCACATGCGGCGCAGCTCCGCCGATGGCTGCTGCAGGTCGGGCACCATGATCGTCGGGAGTCCGGCGGAGACGGCTGAACGCACGCCCGCATGCGAATCCTCGAGGGCCAGGCAACTGCCCGTCGGCTTGTTGAGGATCCGGGCCGCGCGCAGGTAGGGATCGGGGTAGGGCTTGCAGCGTTCGCAATCGCCCGAGGCGACCAGGGCGTCGAACCGGTCACGCAAGCCAAACGCTTCCAGGTGATGGATGGCGGTGCCGTGCGACGAGGAGGTCGCGATGGCGCGGGGCAGGCCGAACTCGTCGAGCGTATCCAGCAGGGCGGTCACCCCGGGTTTCAGGCGGAGATCCGTGTCGAACATGGCGTGGTATCGCTCGGTGGCGCCCGTCCAGACCGCGTCGAGGTCGATCTCGTCGCCCACGTGCTCACGCAGGAGCATGCGCGCCGCATGTCCGTGCAGTCCGACCATGCGCTGGCAGAGTGACAGGGGTATGTGGATGCCCAGGTCGGCGGCCGCGCTGAGCAGCGCGTCACGATAGAGCGCCTCGGTGTCGAAGAGCACGCCGTCGAGATCGAAGACGATCGCCTGAGGTGTCGCCGGAAAACGCACCATGCCAGCCCCCGAAACCACCGTGCCGGACGCGAATGTCCGGTTTCGACTCGAAAATAGCGCGCTTTGACGCACTGCGCCATAGCACGAATGGGTTCGGCCGGTGATGCAAACGTTTGCGTTCGTATGCCGGGCAAGCGACGCTTCCCACATGAACCCCTCGGCTCGCTTTCATCGATGAGAAAACGCCGCATGCTGGCCCGTGGCATCACGGGCGTCCTGGCTGCCATCCTGCTGTTCGTCTCCGGTGCCTGGGGTGCCTTCGCTTTAGCCTTCCGCTCGCCAGGAAATCGCGCCGTACGAGGCACGCTGGCGGCGCTGTGGATGACAGGTTGCATCGGCCTGTGGGTGGCCTGGCTTGGCTGGCATGTCGCATGGGCGCCCCTCGGCCTTGTCATCGCTTTTGCCGTCCTGCTGGCCTGGTGGGCCACGATCCGTCCGCGCAACGACCGCACCTGGGCCGATGACGTGGCGCGGCTCCTGCAAGGAAAGGTCGACGGGTCCCACGTCGAATTGCAGAACGTGCGCGATTTCGACTGGCGTGGCGAGGACGACTACGAGGTGCGTTGGGACACGCGCGAGTACGACCTGGATCGCCTGGCGAGCGCGGATGCCATTCTTTCCTACTGGTCCGGCGAGGCGATCGCGCACGCGATGCTGTCGTTCGGTTTCGACGACGGCCGGCACGTTGTGTTCTCGGTGGAGATCCGGCGCAAGCGAGGCGAGGCCTTCTCCGAAATCGGTGGTTTCTTCCGCCAGTTCGAACTGGTGCTGATCGCCGCCGACGAACGCGACATCGTCCGCGTGCGCACCAACGTGCGTGGCGAGGACGACTACCTGTTCCCCTTGCGCATGACGCGCGACGCCATGCGTTCGCTGTTCGTGTCCTACGTGGAAGCGGCGAACGCGTTGGCGCGCACGCCGCGCTTCTACAACACGGTGACGTCCAACTGCACGACGATCGTCTACCGCATGGCCAAGCGCATCGATGGCGGCCTGCCGTTCGACCCACGCCTCCTGCTCACCGGTTACCTGCCCGAATATTTCCGCGACAACGGCGCGCTCGACAGTCGTTTCAGCGTGGATGAGTGGCGCCGGCTCGGCCGGATCACCGAACGCGCCCGGGCCAGCCGTCCGGAGGACGACTTCTCCGCCGTCATCCGCGAAAGCGTGCCACCGGCTCAGTTGCCGTCGGGCGATTCCACGGCGTAGCCCTTGGCTTGCAGCGCCGCGAGGTAACCATCGGGCCCCAGCAGGTCGTCGATGGACACGATGGCGACCGACTGCGCGTTGGCCGCCACGGCGTCGTCCACCGCGGCGAGCCAGCGCTCGCGCGTGGCCTTGGGCACGTCGGTGAGGCCGATGCGCTGCGCGACGCCGCTTTCGGTGGCGGCAGCCATGCACGTGAGGCGCTGTTGCGCACGGCGATCGTCGCGCAGCGCGGCGATATCGCCGCTGGCCCAGGCGTTCGCGCGGGCCGTCATTTCGGCCAGTTGCGCATCGATGTTGTCGATGCTCTGCGTGAAGCAGGACACGTCGTCCAGCGTGGAGCGCTTGAACGCCTTGACCGCCGCGCGCGGGTCGTCGACCAGCAAGGTGTATTGCACCGGAACCTGCTTCACGTTGTACTTCTGCGCGAGGGCGATCACGGTGCGCGTGATGTCTCCCGACTTGCGTAGCCCGCTCTTCTTCACCGCATTCTTGTAGAGCTCGAGCACGGCGAAGATCGGACGGTAGCGTTCCACGCTCCGGTCGTCACCGATATAGCGTGCCTTCACGACCAGCCAGCGTGCGTAGACGTCCGCGGGCACGGTGTCTTTCAGCGTCGCGCCGTCCGGCGCGTTGCGCACGCCGATCAGCGAGGGGAGCAAGGCGAGCCGGCCGAAGAATCCCGTGTTCGGCTTGATCTCCACCTTGGGCGGCAGGAGCAGCGCGCCGGAATGCGAAAGCGCTTCGTCGATCTCGTCGGTCTTCCACGTCATCTTCTGCGGCAGCGGGGTAAGGCTGCCCAGGATCAGCAACGTGTGACCGTTACGCGTCGCACGCCACAGCCCGGGACCGGGCTGCTCGCCGCTGACCGTGACGCCTTCCAGGGTCGGCACGTCGCCCGTGGGAGGCGCGGTCTGCGCATGGAGCGGGGTGGCGACGGCTGCGCTGCAGAGCCAGACGGCGGCGAGGAAGAGCGGAAGAAGGGCGCGTGTCATCCATGAAGTCTAGGGCAAGGCAGGAGAACCGCATACCGTGAGGGCGGCGTGAAGAATTGGACTACGCGATCTTCCGTTGTGGGAGGGCGAGGGAACGGATAATCTTGCGCACCTGACGATGTAGCCGTGACACCCATGGATCATGGGGACCTCCGGCCTTCCGCCTTGCGAGGTTACCCACCTTTTTTCATGGCACTCGTGATTTACGACATTCCGTTCAACCCGGATCTTGCGGGCCTGTGGCACGTGCAGATGAACGGTGTCCCCACGGAAAACTTCGAGTCGCGCGTCGCCGCCATCGCCTACGCCGTGCAGCAGTCGAAACTGCTTGGCACGCACAACGGATTGCAGGTGCTGGTTTCCGTCGAGGGAGCCGATGGGATCTGGCGCGAATTCGAATCCAACGCGAAGCGACCGGTCAGCGGTCTGCAATAGCGCGCTGCACGCCGCGTTGATGCGCGATGCATAGGATGGGGGGAGCCAAGGAGGATCATCCCACTCATGACTCATCGCAAAATCGGTTTTTTCGACGTCGAAGGCACCTGTTACGTCGCCAAGCCGGGCTACTGGCGTGGCAAGTACATCATCAGCGAAGACGGCGAGGAGTTGCAGGAAAAGCTCTGCAAGACGCTGCACCAGAACGAGGAAGAAGCCTGTGCGGAAGGCATGTCGCTTGGCATCGCGGCCGCCCGCAAACTCATGAAGGAACGCGAGGGATTCGACCCCGGCGATGAGTGAGCCGCGCTCCCGTTAGAATTCGCGCATGACCGATCCCAACGACGCCTTCCGCCAGGACCTTTCCAAGCTCGCCTCGGCGACGATGCCCTTCGGCAAGTTCAAGGGCAGGGCGATCGCCGATCTTCCGGGTAATTATCTCGCCTGGTTTGCCCGCGAAGGATTCCCGCCGGGTGAGTTGGGCCGCCTGCTGGCGTTGATGCTGGAGCTGGATCACAACGGCCTTCGCCGCCTGCTCGATCCCCTGCGCAAACCCTGAATTCGTGCATAGGGCGTGCCACGTCCTGCCGTTTTCGCGCTTCGTAATATATTCCGAATGGCCGATGGTGCGCCTCGTTTACACGGCGTAAGTTTTCCTTGCGTCCCTGTGAATGTAGCGTTGCAAGTTCATTCCCGGAGCCGCCAGGTCCCAGCCCCACTCCCCTAAGGCCTCGGAGACTCACAATGAAAACGGCATCCCAGAAGGCGCTTCGGCGTCACGGCCTCGCTTTGTCCATCGCCGCCGCACTGGCCTGTGCCTGCGGAAGTGCGATCGCACAGAACGCACCGGCACCCGCACCTGCACCAGCCCCGCAGAACCCACCGCCACCGCCGCCCGCGCAAGCCGCGCAGGATCAGCAGAAGACCACCGAGCTGGCCGCTATCACCGTCACGGGTTCGGCGCTGCCGCGCATCGACGTGGAGACACCGTCGCCCGTCACCACGATCACGGCCGAGCAGATCCAGAAAAGCGGCCTGACGACGGTATCCGACGTGGTCCGTGCGGTTTCGGCGGACAACAGTGGTTCGATCCCGGCCTCCTTTACGGGCGGTTTCGCCGGTGGTTCGTCCGGCGTGGCGCTGCGTGGCCTGACCGTGAACTCCACCCTCGTCCTGATCGACGGTCGTCGTGCGGCCAACTATCCGCTGGCGGATGACGGCCAGCGTTCGTTCGTCGACCTGAACACCATTCCGTCGAACGCGATCGAACGCATCGAAGTGCTCAAGGACGGTGCCTCGTCACTGTATGGCGCGGATGCCATCGCCGGCGTGGTCAACATCATCCTGCGGCCGGGCTACCAGGGCACCGAGTTCACCGCTGACGTGGGCACGTCGCAACATGGTGGCGGCACGACCAAGCGAGCGACCGTCCTGTTCGGCGGCGGGGACCTCAACAAGGATGGCTGGAACGCGTATCTGAGCGCCGAGTACCAGCACGACGACGACATCCTCACCCGTCAGCGTGGCTACCCGTACAACACGGCCGATAACCGGCGCAGCGGTGGCAACAACCTGATCGGTGGCCAGCCTTCGCAGAATTCGGGTTCGATCTACGGCACGGTGACGCCAGGCACGCTGGCGACCCCGGGTGACGTCCTTTCCGGCGTGCCCGATCCGGGCGCGGTGGCCCAGCCGCTGATTCCGTGTGGACCGAAGGGCACCCTTGTGACCGACGATCCGGCCAACCCGGGCAGTTACTGCGCGCAGAACTTCGCGCGCTACACGGCGATCCAGCCGACGATGGACCGTCGAGGCATCTACGGACGATTCACCATCAAGGTGTCGGACAACACCAAGGCCTATATCGGCGCCAGCTACTACGAGGTGAAAACCTCCTTCCCCGGGGCGCCCGCGCAGATCCAGGCGGGCACGCCGGTCAATACCAACTCGATCGCGTTGCCGGCGACCTTGCCGGATGGCTCACTCAACCCGAACAATCCGTTCGCGGCGGAGGGTAGGGCGGCGCTCATCAACTACGCGTTCGAAAGCGCCCAGGCAAGCGGCGAGAGCGACAACCACAACCTGCGCCTGGTCGGTGGCCTGACTGGCAACTGGGGTGACTGGAGCTACGACACCGCCCTGGTCCTGAATCATTCCTCGCTCGAGACGCGGCTGTCGGGTTTTCCCAACATCCCGCGGCTGATCGATGCCATCACGAACGGCACGTACAACTTCATCAACCCGAATGCGAACTCGCGTGAGTTCCTGAACGCGCTGGCGCCGCAGTTGAGGAAGACCTCGACCAGCGATCTCCAGTCGCTCGATTTCCGCGTGACGCGTCCGCTCATGGACCTTGCCGGTGGCTCGCTCGGTCTTGCCACGGGCATCGACGTGCGTCACGAGGAGCAGGACGATCCCGCCCTCAATCCGAACCTCTCCGCCCTGGGCCTGGGCGTCTCGCGCGTGAAGGGCGACCGCACGGTGTCGGGTGTCTATGTCGAGCTGGATGCGCCGTTCCTGGAGTCGCTCGAGGTCGACGTCTCCGGTCGCTACGACCATTACTCGGATTTCGGCAACAACTTCTCACCGAAGATCGGCATCAAGTGGAAACCGATCGAGGAGCTGGCCTTGCGCGGCACGTTCTCCAAGGGCTTCCGTGCGCCCAGCTTCGCGGAGAACGGTTCGAGCGAAGCGCAGGGCTTTGCCACCTACACGCCGCCGCCGGAATTCCAGGACCTGCATAACAACAGCGGTTATGTGCAGCCCTATGGCCTTTCCTTCCTGACGCGTGCCAATCCGGACATCAAGCCGGAACGGTCGAAGAGCTGGACCTTCGGCATCCTGTACCAGCCCACGCAGGACCTGAGTGCGTCGCTGGATTACTACCGGATCAAGAAGACCGGCGTCATCGCGCAGCAGAGCCCGAGCGCAGTGCTCGATGCGTACTACGCGGGCCTTCCGCTGCCGCCGGCGTCGGCGATCGTAGCCGACGGTCCCGATCCCGCCGCGCCGGATGCGCTGCCGCGGCCGCTGGTCGTTGCCGCGCCGTACATCAACCAGGATGCGCTGGAGACCAAGGGCCTCGACCTGAACCTGAAGGCGGGTTACGACTTCAGCGAGAACGTGCGCTTCACCAGCGAACTGAATCTCACGAAGATCATCAGCTGGCGGCTCACGCTGGAAGACGGCACCAAGCTGCAGTTCGTCGGTACGCATGGCCCGTATGGCGTGTCGTCGGGTGCGGGTACGCCACGCTATCGTGGCTCCTGGGCGAACAGCATCCAGTTCGGCAAGGCCACCGTCACCGGCACGCTGTATTACACGAGCGGACTCAAGCTCACGGCGCCCGACGTCACGGAAGGATGCTTCTCGACCAACACGGAAACCGGCGCGAACCTGCCGAGCGACTGCCGCATGTCGTCGTTCACCGATTTCGACCTCACCGGCCGTTACGACCTGACCGACAAGGTGGCGATCACGGGCTCGGTGATGAACGTGTTCGACAAGAAGGCGCCGTTCGATCCGTTGAACTACTCCGCGCTCAACTACAACCCGACGTATGCGCAGAACGGCGTGATCGGGCGGTTCTTCACGCTGGGCGTGCGCGTCAAATTGTGACGAGCGGTTCGCGCAGTTCGTCGGTGGCGGTACGGGGAAAACGGCAGAACCACGTTTTGCCGACGGCCACCACCGACGCGCTGTGCGTCTTGACGTGGCCGGATTTTTGCTTTAGTTACGCATTTGGGGGAATACCAAACAGGGGGCCGTCAAGGCCATGGCACGTCGATTCACGCTTTTCCGCTCGATCGAAGCTCACTCCACCATCTCGCGTCGCGGGGAGAAGGTCGCATGACCGGCCCCCTCGATGAGCTGGAAGTCGCCGCCGTGGCCTGGCCGGATGGTTTCATCCCCGGCACGGTCGCGCCGTTCGTGATGCGCTACGGCACCGATTTCCTGGTGGCCATGCAGCGTGCGGCGGCGTCCCACGACGCTGCGCTGTCACCCTCGGAAGTCGAGCCCGCCTAGTGCCTCGCGGCAGAATGGGACGCCGGCGCGCGCGTGCCGTCGTCCGGTATGTCGCCCGCGGGACCGCCCTTGCGAATGGCGCCCACGACGAAGATCGCCACCAGTGCGACGATGAGGGCGAGCAGGGCGTAGTAGCGCGAGCGGTTCATGGGCTTCCCTCCGGGACGGCCTGAGTCTGGGTGACCCATGGTCAACGAAACGCGTGCCCCGCGTTACGGGGACGTACCGTCCAGCACGTCCGACACGGCGTCGATGAGCGCGTGCAGCGAAAAGGGCTTGCTGAGGATGGCCGCTCGCTCGGGCAGGTGCGGCGTGTCGGCGAAGGCGTCCCAGGCGTATCCGGTGATGAACAGGATCGGCAGGTCGGGATAGGTTTCCCGCGCCGCGATCGCCAGTTGCCGGCCATCCATGCCCGGGAGCCCGATATCGGTCACCAGTATGTTCGGGGCCGGGCTCGCGCGCAGCCGCCGCAGTGCCTCGGTGCCTTCGGCGCAATCGTCGACCGCGTAACCGGCTTCCTCCAGCACCTCGCGCGACAGCGACCGCAGCATGTGCTCGTCCTCGACCAGCAGGATGCGCTGTCCTTCGCCAGGGCGCGCGCCGTGGTCGATGTGCGTATGCGTCGCGGCCGTCGTGCCGGCATGGCGTGGCAGCCACAGGCTCACGGTGCTGCCGCGGCCCGGCTGCGAGTCGATGATCGCGCGGCCACCCGTCTGGCGCGCGAATCCGTCCACCATCGAAAGCCCCAGGCCGGTGCCCTGGCCGATGGCCTTGGTGGTGAAGAAAGGATCGAAGGCTTTCTCGACGACGGACCGCGACATGCCCGTACCCGTATCGGTGACCGCGATGACCACGTAGTCGGCCCGGCCCATGCCGATGTCGGTCGCTGTCGCGTTGCGCGTGGCGATACTCAGCGTGCCGCCGCCAGGCATGGCGTCGCGCGCGTTGATGGCGAGATTGAGGATGGCGCTTTCCAGCTGGCTGGCATCGGACAGCGTGCGCCATAGATCGCCCTGGATGCGCAGGTCCAGGGTGACCTGTTCGCCGAGGAGGGGGCGCAGAAGCAGGTCGAGGCCGCGCACGATCGCGTTCGCATCCACATCCGACAGAGACAAGGCCTGCTGCCGAGAGTAGGCGAGCAGCCGATGGGTGAGCCCCGCTGCGCGCTTCACCGCGCCGCAGGCCGCGTCCAGCAGGCGCCGCGTGCCGTCGAGGCGGCCATGCTCGAGCCGGTCCGTCACGACCTCGATCGCGCCGCCGATCCCGCCAAGGATGTTGTTGAAGTCGTGCGCGATGCCGCCGGTCAGCCGGCCCAGAGCCTCGAGTTTCTGGGCGTGGCGCAACTGGTCTTCCATGTCGCGACGGCGCTGGATGTCGCGACCCATGCCGTAGACGACGTCGCCATCGGGTACGCAGGTCCAGGCGAACCAGCGGTATTCGCCATCCCGTGCGCGAACACGCACCTCGAGGTCCTCGACCACGTCGCCGTCGAACAATTGCGTCACGGCGTCGCGGGCGCGATCGAGGTCCTCGGGATGCACGAGTTCCTCGAAACCCATGCCGACCAGTTCGCTCACCTCGTAACCCAGTTCGATGCGCCAGGCGGGATTCGCATTGCGATAGTGGCCGTCGCGCGCCATGACGACGTAGAGGTCGCGCGAAATGCCCCAGATCTGGTCGCGTTCGCGGGTGCGCTCGTCGACTTCCCGTTCGAGCGACGTGTTCAGGTGGCGCAGGGCAAGGGTCGAGCGTACGCCTCGCGTGGTCTCGCTGGTCACTGCGTACATGCCGATGATGCGGCCATGCTCGTCGCGCAGAGGGGAGTAGGAGAAGGTCCACCAGGTTTCCTCGACGAAACCGTGGCGGGTCATGCGCAAGGGCAGGTCGCGGTGCAGCGAGCCTTCGCCCTTGAGCGCGCGCTCCACGTGCTCGCTCACCTCGGGCCAGACCTCTTTCCACAGCTCCTCGAAGCGGCGGCCGATCGCTCCGGCCAGGTGATTGCCGAGCATCGGCCGGTAGGCGTCGTTGAACAGGATGATCTTTCCCGGTTCCGCCGAGATGAACATCGGCTGGGGCGTGTCAAAGATCGTGGCCAGCATGGACCGGAGTGCGGCGGGCCAGCTTTCCACGGCGCCCAGCGGGGTTCGCGTCCAGTCCACGGCCCGAATCTCCGCGGCGGTCGGCGAGTCGACCGGCAGGAAGGCGAACGGATCGGCATCGTGGCGCATCGGCGTGCTCAAGGCCGGAAGGCGTCCACGGGGCCGGAGACCTCGCGCCCGCGCTGCCAGACGGCTCGTATCCGGGTAGTCGCTTCGATGTCTTGCGACGGATCGCCGTCGAGGACGATGAAGTCCGCGCGCTTGCCGTTGGCAAGCACGCCGCGGTCGTCGAGGTTCAGCAATTGCGCGGCGCGCTGCGTGGCCACCTGGATGGCCTGCACGGGCGTGAGTCCCGCGTCGACCATGAGCGCCAGTTCGCGATGCTCGGCGAAGCCCGGGATACGCAGCGGCGCGGCCCCGGCATCCGTACCGAAACCGATCTTCACCCCGGCATCGTAGAGCGCCTTGAGGTTCTTCAGATTGGTCTGCAGGGCCTCTTCGTTGGTCTTCGTGGAGCCGTCGTTCTGCACACGGTCACGCCAGGCACCGTCGGCGAACTGGGCGGCAAGGTCGGGCTGCACCGCGTGGGTGAAGAAGGGCTTGTCCATCCAGGCGGGATGGCGTGCGTAGATGTAAGCGGCTTCGTTGAGATCCAGCGTGGCGATGTACCACGTGCCATGCCGCTTCATGGCATCGATGAACGCGGCATCCACGGGTTTGTCGCGTACGCCGTGGGCGAGCATGTCCACGCCACCCTCGACGAGCTGGCGGGCGTCGTCGAGGTAATAGACGTGGGCGGCCACGCGCAGATGCTTCGCATGGGCTTCGTCGATGACCGCGCGCCAGATCTCGGGTTTCATCTTCACCGGCAGGCTGCCGTTGAAGTCGTCGAGCCAGATCTTGATCAGGTCCGCGCCGCGGCCGGCGGCGGCATCGACCGCCGCGCGCGCCTGCTCCGGCGTTTCGGGACGATCGAGCTGGTTGGGACCGACTTTCATCATCGTCGCGGGCGGCGCGCCGTTGGGAACGCCGATTCCGTGGTCGGCGCCGAACAGATCGGCGCCTTGCGCCTTGCCTGCGTGGAGTTCCGTGCGCAAAGGATAGAAGACGGCGGCGTTGTTCATGCCCAGCGACGTGACCGTGGTGACGCCGTACGCTCGCCATTGCCGAAGCTGGCGAAGGATGTTGTCCCGGTTATAGAGCTCGGGCAGGCCGCTCTTCACGCCGTCGACGGTGCCAACATGGGCGTGGTCCGACACGAGGCCTGGCATGATCGTCTTGCCGGTGTAGTCGACCACCTTGGTATCGGCTGGCATCTTGGCGCGCAGCCCGGGCCCCATCATCGAGATGCTGTCACCGTCGATCACGAGGGTGACGTCGTTCATCGGCGGCGCACCCGTGCCGTCGATCACCCGCGCGCCCCGGATGACGGTGGCCCCCTGGGTGCCGGCGGAAGCCAGCAGCGCGAGGACGAGGATCATGGAACGGGGCAGGAGCATGGGCATCCTTCGGTGCGGGTACGCGTCACGGATAATGCACGAGGCGCGAAATCGATGTCGTTGCGAAATCCGCCGTGGCGCGACTGTCACGTGCGATCCACGTCACAGCACGGAGTCTCCTTCACCTAACCCACGTGAGGAGGGACGCAGCATGAACGATGAGAATACTCCGCTTCCAGGCAAGCAGCAGGGCGGTATCGGCTACATCCTGCTGTGGATCCTGGGCGTGCCCATCCCGATCCTCATCCTGATCGCACTGGTGCGTGGTTGCACGTAATCGCCGGAGCCTTGATGCTTCCGTCGGTCCCCGACGGAAGCATCCATGTCCCAGACGACACTCCCGCGCAGCCCCGGCATCGACACGCTGCGCGGTGTCAGCATCCTGTTGGTGGTGATCCACCACCTCGGCCTGCGGTTACCGCTGCACAAGACGGACGCCGCCTTGTGGTTTCCCGTCGGTTTCTTGAAAGGACTGATCTTCAACGGCTATGAAGCCGTATTCGTCTTTTTCGTCATTTCAGGTTTCCTGATCACCCGGCATACCCTCGAACGCGACGGTGCGCTGCACGCCATCGACTGGCGGGCATTCTATGGGCGCCGCGTGGCGCGGATCGGACCTTGCCTTCTCGGCATCGTGGCGCTGTTGCTGGTCTGCCACGCACTCGGTGTTCCGAACTACACGATCGATCCGCAGCGGCAGACGCCGTTGGGGGCGACGTTGTCCGCGTTCACGTTCACTCTCAATGTGTACGAGGGACACACCGGCTGGCTGCCCGGCGGCTGGGACGTGTTGTGGTCGTTGTCCATCGAGGAAGTGTTCTACCTCGCGTTTCCGTTGGTCTGCCTGACGCTGGGACGCACGCGCTGGCTGTGGGTGGCGCTGGCGTTCCTGCTGCTGTCCGTGCCATTCACACGTGCGGCGATCGTGGACAACGAGATCTGGCAGGAGAAGGCGTACCTGCCAGGCATGGGGGCGATCGCGGCGGGTGTTCTAGCGGCGGCGATGTCCGCGCGAAAACGGCGGAGTCCTGTGGGAGCCGCTTCAGCGGCGATGGGCGCTTGCATTGACCCCGCCCGGAGCCGCGGACCTGTGGGAGCCGCTTCAGCGGCGATGGGAGCTTGCATTGACCCCGCCCGGAGCCGCGGGATCATTGGTGTAGTGGGTTCCACAGGCATCGCCGCTGAAGCGGCTCCCACAGATAGAGATGCAGGCACAGGCACAGGCACAGGCACAGGCACAGGCAGAGACACAGACACAGACACGGCTATTGCCGGTGAAGTGGCTTCCACAGGGACGGGCTTTGCTCCACGGACACGGATGCTGCTTGGGGTTGTGGGG
>DATNJP010000299.1:0-2067 GCA_035603855.1 Luteibacter sp.
TCTGTGTGGGAGCCGCTTCAGCGGCGATTCGTGCGAAGCGAAACGTTCCCGCCAGCACCAATCGCCGCTGAAGCGGCTCCCACACAATGCGCATGGCTTTCGCCGCTGAAGCGGCTCCCACACAAGTCACATAGCACGCAGGGCCGGGTTCCGCGTGATCAATTCCGCGGCTTGAAGCCCATCGTTGCCTTCACCGCTTCCTGCCAGCCTTCGTAAAGATCGTCGCGACGCTCCTTCGTCATTCCCGGCTTGAACTCGCGGTCGACCGCCCAGCGCGTGGCGATATCCTTCTGGTCTTTCCAGAATCCGACCGCCAGGCCGGCGAGATACGCCGCACCCTGCGCGGTGGTCTCCTGCACCTTCGGCCGCAACAGGGTCACGTCGAGAATGTCGGCCTGGAACTGCGCCATGAAGTCGTTCGCGATCGCGCCACCATCCGCGCGCAGCTCCTTCAGCTGGATGCCGGAGTCGGTCTGCATCGCTTCGAGCACGTCGCGCGTCTGGTACGCCATCGACTCCAGCGCCGCGCGGATGAACTGCTCCTTCGTCGTGCCACGCGACAGCCCGAACACCGCGCCGCGCACGTCGCTCTTCCAGTACGGCGCACCGAGGCCGACGAACGCCGGCACGAAGTACACGCCGTCGTTGTCCTTCGCGCGCTCCGCGTACGCCTGTGAATCGGACGCCTTGCCCAGCATGCGCAAACCATCGCGCAGCCACTGGATCACCGAACCCGCGACGAAGATACTTCCTTCCAGCGCGTATTCGACCTTGCCGTCCAGGCCCCACGCGATGGTCGTGAGCAGGCCGCTCTTCGATCGCACCGCCTTCTCACCCGTGTTCATCAGCATGAAACAGCCCGTGCCGTAGGTGTTCTTGGCAAGGCCCGGTTCGAAGCACGCCTGTCCGAACAACGCCGCCTGCTGGTCACCCGCGATGCCGGCGATGGGTACTTCGCGGCCGAAGAAATGCTTTGCCTGCGTGGTGCCATAGACCTCGCTGGACGACTTCACTTCCGGCAGCATCGCACGTGGGATGTTGAGCATCTTCAGCAGCTCGTCGTCCCACTGGCGCTTGTAGATGTCGTAGATCAACGTGCGCGAGGCGTTGGTGTAATCGGTGACATGCACCTTGCCGCCGGTAAGGTTCCAGATCAGCCATGTGTCGATGGTGCCGAACAGCAGGTCGCCGGCTTCCGCCTTCTCCTGCGCACCTTCGACGTGGTCGAGGATCCAGCGCACCTTGGTGCCTGCGAAATAGGCGTCGATCAACAGGCCCGTCTTCTCGCGGACCATCGGGTCGAAACCATCCGCCTTGAGCTTGTCGCAGATCTCGGCGGTCTGCCGCGACTGCCAGACGATGGCGTTGTAGATCGGCTGTCCCGTGTGCTTGTCCCACACCACCGCGGTTTCGCGCTGGTTGGTGATGCCGATGCCTTCGATGCGGCTGGCATCGATGCCCGAGCTGCTGATGACTTCCGTCATCGTCGACAGCACGCTCGTCATGATCTCGCGCGGGTTGTGTTCGACCCAGCCCGGCTGCGGGAAAATCTGCGGGAATTCACGCTGCGCGGTGCCGGCGACGTTGCCGTCGTGGTCGAACAACATGGCGCGCGAGCTGGTGGTGCCCTGGTCGATCGCCAGGATATAGCGCTTGTCCATGGCTGGCCTCACTGGATGGTCTGGGTGGAGGGATTGCCGTTGGCTGCGGCTTTGCGCGCTTCTTCAAGCGCACGCTGGCGCGCCGGCAGGAAGGGATGCACGAGGAGCTGGTACGCGGCGCCACCGACCGTACCGCCGATCAGCGGGCCGACGATCGGAATCCACCAGTAGTTGTCGGGCGACGGCAAGGCCGACGGTCCCCAACCGGCCAGGTAGGCGAACAGACGCGGACCGAAGTCACGCGCGGGATTGATCGCCCACGCCTCTAGATAGCCCATGCACGCACCGATCGTCGCCACCAGCAGGCCAATGATCAACGCGCCGGAGTTGGCGCCTGGCGCCATCTCGTTGTACTGCTCGGTGATGGCGAAGATGCCGAACAACAGGAACGCGGTGAGGATGATCT
>DATNJP010000300.1:0-6287 GCA_035603855.1 Luteibacter sp.
GTCCGTACGACGTCTACGTGGACATGATCGTCGACACGCCGGCGTCGTCGACGCGCACGTGGCTCGACACGAACGTGGGCAACGCGCCGTCCGTGCAGGCCAGCAGTGGCGTGCCGATGGGTGCCTCGTTCGACTACACGGTGAAGGCCGGGCAGGCGATCCAGGCCAAGGTCGGTATTTCCTTCGTCAGCGCCGCGCAGGCGCACCGCAACGCGACGGAAGAAGCCCGTGGCTGGAACTTCGACGGTGTTCACCAGGCCGCCGTGGCCGCATGGAACAAGGCATTAGGCCGGATCGAGGTCGCCGGCGGCGATGAGACGCAGCGCCGCACGTTCTATACCGCGCTTTACCACACGATGATGATGCCGTCGGACCATACGGGTGAGAACCCGAAGTGGAAGTCGGCGGAGCCGTATTACGATGATTTCCAGGCGATCTGGGACACGTTCCGTAGCCAGGGCCCGCTGCTGACCCTGATCGCGCCGGACGTCCAGCGCGACATCGTGCGTTCGCTGGTGGATACCTTCCGCCATGCCGGCTACATGCCGGATGCACGCGTGGGCAACGACAACGGCCGTACGCAGGGCGGCAGCAATGCCAACGTGCTGGTGGCGGATGCGTACGTGAAGGGCCTGACCGGTATCGACTATGCGACCGCCTTCAAGGCGATGCTGAAGGACGCCACCGTGGCGCCCGCCGATGCACGCAAGGAAGGCCGTGGTGGCCTGGAGAGCTACAACCGGCTTGGCTACATCGCGCAGCCGACGGAACGCGCCGGTTCGCGCACCGTGGAATACGCGTACGACGACTTCGCCATCGCGGAAGTGGCCTGCGGCCTCGGTCACGACGACGACGCGAAGCTGTACCGCGCGCATGCCGGCAACTGGGCGAACCTCTGGGATGCCACCGACTCGCACGAAGGCGTCACCGGCTTCCTGCGTCCGCGCAACGAGGACGGCAGCTGGGCGCCGCAGTACCTGGTGCGTCGCGGCACCTGGCCGGACTTCTACTACGAAGCCGACTTGTGGACGTACTCGCTGTACGCGCCCCAGGACGTGCGCAAGCTGATCGGGATGTCGGGTGGCAACGAGGCCTTCGTGAAGCGCCTGGACACCGTGTTCGACAACCTGCATTTCGACATCACCAACGAACCCGGCTTCCTGATTCCCGACCTGTACCTGTGGGCGGGCCGTCCGGATCGCACGGCCGATCGCGTGTACACCTTCCTGCACCGTGCGTTCGGCGCGGATCGTGGCGGCATCCCGGGTAATGACGATTCCGGCGCGATGTCGAGCTGGTATGCGTTCCAGTCGATGGGCTTCTACCCGAATCCGGGCCAGGACGTGTACCTGATTGGCACGCCGGCGTTCCGCGAGTCGACGGTCGACCTGGGTGGCGGCAAGACTTTCCACATTCAGGCGGAGAATTTCACGCCCGACGGCACGAACCGCTATGTGCAGTCGGCGACGCTCAACGGCCAGCCGCTCGATGCCGCGTGGTTCCGTCACGCCCAGATCGCGAAGGGTGGCACGCTCGACCTCGTGATGGGCCCGACGCCGTCGCGCTGGGGTACGACCACGCCGCCGCCGTCGCTGTCCGATACCGACTTCGCCCTTTGCAAGCGCCATGGCCGCTGATCATTTCCCGAGGATATCCATGCTTTCCCTTCGTTCCTTCCTGTTGCCGCTTGCCGCGGCTCCGCTCCTCGTCGCTTGCGCGTCGGCGTTTGCCGCGACGAACGACGATGTCCACATGAACCAGATCCAGGTCATCGGTACGCATAACAGCTACCACGCCGGCTTCGCGCCCAGCGCGAGGCGGGTGATGCAGAAAGAAGCGGGCAAGGAATTCGCCGCGATCGACTACAGCCACCCGTCGCTCACGCAGCAGCTCAACGACGGCGTGCGCCAGGTCGAGATCGACGTCTTCTCCGATGCCAAGGGTGGCCTGTACAACGACCCCGTCATCGACCGCATGATCGCCCTGAACGGCCTTCCGGCCGATCCGCCGACCGCGCCGCCGGGCATGTGGGACAAGCCGGGCTTCAAGGTGATGCACATCCAGGGCATCGACCAGCGCAGCCGCTGCCAGCCGTTCACGGGTTGCCTCGAGGAATTGCGCGGCTGGTCGGAGGCCCATCCGGGGCATGCGCCGATCTTCGTGCTGATCGAAACGAAGGAGCAGCCGCTGAAGGTGAAGATCCCGACGGTGACGCCGGAGCCGTTCACGCCCGCCGTGTTCGACGCGCTGGACGCGGAGATCGCCTCGGTGGTGAAGCGCGACCAGATGGTGGTTCCCGACGACGTGCGCGGCGAGCACGCGAGCCTGGACGAAGCCGTCCGCGACGGTGGCTGGCCCACCCTGGCCAAGGCCCGCGGCAAGCTCGTTTTCCTGCTCGACCAGCGCAAGGTGGAGAACGTCTACAGTGACGGCCACCCGTCGCTACGCGGTCGCCTGGCTTTCACCAACGCGACGCCGGGTGCACCGGACGCGGCATTCACCGAGTGCAACGAATGCTCGGCCGAGGAGATCAATGGTCTCGTGCGCCGCGGCTACATCGTGCGTGCCCGTACCGACGATCCGGCCCAGGGCCAGGGCGTGAAGAACGACGGCACGCGTCGTGACGTGGTGTTGCCCAGCGGCGCCCAGCTGGTGAGCACGGATTACCCGGTCGGCGAACCGTCGGAACACGGGTATTCCGTGGGTTTCCCCGGCGGCGCCACCGTGCGTTGCAATCCGGTTCTTACGAAGAAGGGCCAGTGCAAGGACGCAGGGTTGGACGTCGCCGGGAAGTGACGGCTTAGTTCAGTTCCTTGATCCGGATATTCCGGTAGGAAATCCGGATCGGCTCGATGCCCTTGTCCTCGCCGCCCTGCAGGGCGATGTGTCCCCGGTGGAAGCGGGCGTAGTCCGGCATCTTCGCGAACTTGGTCTTCGCGACGAGGGCATCCCAGTCGGCATTCCAGAACGTGGTGTCGACGGTCTTGTAGCCGTTCTGGAAGAACTGGACGTGGCCGTGGTCGACGATGATCTCGACCTCGTTCCAGTTGCCGTGCTCCTTCACGTTCTCGATCTTCGAGGAAATGAGGTCGAAGAGGTCACCGGAGCGCTCGTACAGCGTGTAGCTGTCGGGCTTGGTGCAGACGAGGTCCGCAATCTGCATCTCGGGACCGGTTTCCCAGGTTTCGTGGTACTTCGGGGCCTCGCTGACATTGAAGATGATGCCGGCGTCCGCGCAGGGTGTCATCGTCCACTCGAGCTTCAGGTCGAAGTTCTCGTATTCCTTGTCGGTGACGAGGTCGGCGAAGTCGACGGCCGGGGCCTTGAGGTCACGCTGCAGCTGGATGGTGCCGTTGACCACGCTCCAGTCCTTGCCGACGCCCTTCTGCTGGAAGGAATGCCAGCCGGTGAGGGTCTTGCCGTCGAACAGCGACGTGAAGCCCGGCTCCGGTTTGCTGGCCTGGGTCGCCGTGTTGGCGGCGTAGACGGGCAGGGCGGCGAAGCCGCAGGCCAGGGCGAGGGCCTTCAAGTGAACTCGAATCATGGGTGGCTCCAGGGAAGGGGATGGCGAGCGTAGCGCAGTCCGCGACGGAAGGCATGCGTTGGCGTATGGACGTCTGGACTTCCATCGCTCATCACGACGATCAATCGACCTTGCGGTGCTTCTTGAGTTCGTGACGGATCTGCTCCAGCAAAGGGGCGACCGTCTCCGGTTGTCCGAGCGAGCGCAAGGCGACACGCAAGGCGCGCAGGTCCTGCTTCACGCCCAGCGCGTCGGAGAGCTTCGACATGGCATGGGCCGCGGACTTGTCGTGGCGTGCCTGGTGGTGCGATGGCTTGCCCGTGACTTTCAGGATCTTGCGCCAGAGTTCCAGTTGCATCCGCAGGCGGCGCGCACGGCGGCGCCAGCGGTGCAGGTTGGCGGGCGAAGGATCGTTGCTGACGCGCTTGTGCGCTTTCGCCACGCGGCGTTCCGAGCGTGCGAGTGCGTGTTCCACCGTGCCACGGCGAACCTGGCGCCAGGGCAGGGCCTCGATGGACTCCGCCAGCTCCCGAAGCTGCCGTCGTCGTTTCAGGAAGCGGGGGTCTTTCTGCAGCGCGGCGGCCAGCCGGCCTTCGCTGCGATTCTCCAGGGCGCGAATCGCCGTGCGCCACTCGGCTGATGGACCCGGGCCCGCGAGCGCGCGCGCGATGTTCACCGCCACCTGGGCATCGCGCAGGGGCGAGAGACCGACGGCCAGGCGGCCGATGGTCGCCTCGAGTTCCGGAAGAGCGTTGGCGAACGGTTCCGTCCCGATGGAGAGCAGGCTCTTAAGTCGGCGCAGGGCCTTGCGCGTTTCATGGATGCCGCGGTGACGGTCCTTTGTGTCCGTGAGCGATCGCGCTGCGCCGCGACATTCCCTGATGGCCTGGGAAGCCAGGGCGGCGGCGATCGTCGGTGCGACGGCTTGGGGCATCGGCCTTTAATAGCAGACGGCGGCGCTGACACCAAGGTGTCACACGGCATTGTTACCTCTTGGGGCTCTCAACCGGAGGCGCACCATGAACAGCACGGTCTTGAGCGAACAGGCCACGGGCTCACCCCAGGCCCGCATGATAAGCCTCGGTGTCTTTGGTGGCGTGCTGCTGGCGGCGGCCATCTACGTGGGCTCGCAACTGGGCCACGATCTGCTCGCGGCGCCTTCCAGTCCCACCTTTGAATATGTGCTCCTCGGCATCGCCTTGCTGATCGCGCTGGGCTTCGAGTTCGTCAACGGCTTTCACGACACGGCCAACGCCGTCGCGACAGTGATCTATACGCGTTCGCTGCCGGCGACCTTCGCGGTGGTCTGGTCCGGCTCGTGGAATTTCGTGGGCGTGCTGATCTCGAGTGGCGCCGTCGCCTATACCGTGTTGCAACTGCTGCCGATCGGGCTGGTACTCAACGCGGGATCGTCCGTCGGGTTCGCCATGGTGTTCGCGCTGCTGCTGGCGGCAATCGTCTGGAACCTCGGCACGTGGTACTTCGGCTTGCCATCGTCGAGTTCGCACACGCTGATCGGCTCGATCATCGGCGTGGGCGTCATGAACCAGATGATGAACGCCGGCAACGCCAGCGCGGCCGTCGACTGGAGCCAGGCCTGGAGCGTGGGCAAGTCGTTGCTGATATCCCCGCTGGTCGGCTTCGGCCTGGCCTTCCTGCTGCTCATGGCGCTGAAGGCCTTCGTGAAGGTGCCCGAACTCTATGCGGAACCGCACGGCGACAAGCCGCCGCCGTTCTGGGTGCGCTGCCTGTTGATCCTCACCTGCACGGGTGTGTCGTTCGCGCACGGTTCCAATGACGGGCAGAAGGGCATGGGCCTGATCATGCTGATCCTCATCGGTACCGTGCCGAGCGCCTATGCGCTGAACAAAGCGGTGACGCCGGGGGAAACGCAGACCTTCGTGTCGGTGGCGCACCACGCGAGCGAAACGCTGGCGAAGTACACGGCTGGCGCGGCACCCGTAGCGTCGCCGCGTGGCGAGATCGAGCATTACATCCAGACGCGCGAGGCCACGCCGGCAACGGTCGCGGCGCTCGTGCAGCTGACCAACACGATTGGCGAACAGGTCGCGCCGCGTCCGACACTGGCCGACGTGCCGGAACACGAGGTCAACAACGTTCGCAACAACATGTACCTGAGTTCCGAAGCGCTGCGCCTGATGGCGAAGAACAAGCAGCCGCAGATCGCGGCTGACGACCAGGTCGTGCTCGACAACTATCACGGCCTGCTGGACAAGTCGACGAAGTTCATTCCGACCTGGGTGAAGGTCGCGGTGGCGATCGCGCTCGGTCTCGGCACCATGGTCGGCTGGCGGCGCATCGTCCGCACCGTGGGCGAACGCATCGGCAAGGAACACCTTACTTATGCGCAGGGCGCGTCGGCGGAAGTCGTGGCGATGCTGACGATCGGCGCGGCGGATCGTTTCGGCCTGCCCGTGAGCACCACGCACGTGTTGTCGTCTGGCGTGGCCGGATCGATGGTCGCGAACGGCTCCGGGTTGCAGTGGGGCACGGTGCGCAGCATGTTGATGGCCTGGGTGCTGACGTTGCCGGTGTCGATCGTGCTCGCGGGTGCGCTGTTCTGGGTGCTCAGGCAGGTGTTCTGAGCGGAGCCTCGCCCATCAGGGCGAGGAGATCGTTCTGTACCGTGAGGCAGTACGCGTCGAGCGGGAGGTCGTTCGGCAGCACGTCGAACGGATCCTCGATCTGGTCGCCCAGGGCGTCGAGGCCGAAGAACGTATAGGCAAGGACGCCGACCACGAGT
>DATNJP010000301.1:0-15353 GCA_035603855.1 Luteibacter sp.
GCTGGGACGTATCGACATGGCGCGTCGCACCGGAAGCGTGCCGCCCATCGTGATGCTGAGCGCGGATTCGAGCCACGACGCGGTGCGCATCGCCTTCAAGGCCGGCGCACGGGCCTATCTGACCAAACCGATCGCCGCGCAGCGGTTGCTCGACGTCATCGAGGTCGTGGCCGAGGAGCGTCGTCTCGAGGACGCCGTGCGCCACTGGCATCCGGCCGCCGAGCCACTGGTGGAATGGTCGGGCGGCACGCCGCTGGACGACATGCGCGCGTTGAGCAGCCACGAGGAGTTTGCCGCCTTCATCGAATTGTGTTCCCGGACCACGAGCCATCATCTCGGCGCGCTGCGTAGCGCGATCACGACGCGCGACATCGCCGCGGCATCGGAGGCGATCCACGCCTTGCGCAACGTGCTCGGCAATCTTGGCATTCAGGGCGCGAGCCGCGTTTGCGACGACATCGCCCTGATCGTCGATGCCGGTGGGGACATGCGCGGCGCGTTCGCCGAGATCGATGCCTTGAGCCGTTCCGTCCGCCGTCTCGTGGATGCGCAGAGGGAACAGCTTGGCGCGGCGGCCGACGCGTGACCGACCTGGACGAACTCGCCACCGAGGTCGACAGGCGCGAGCGTGAAACGACGGGCATCAAGCCCGACAACGAGGCACGCATCGTTTTCCACGGGGACACGCCGCATACACGGCGGCCACGTTCCGTCGTCTACCTGCATGGTTTCACTGCCAGCCAGAAGGAGGGCGATCCCGCGCATCGTGCGATCGCCGACGCCTGCGCGGCGCATCTTTTCCTCAACCGCCTGAGCGGCCATGGCAGCGACGCGCCCGATGCGATGGCGGGCGCCTCGCCGGAGCGCTGGCGGCAGGATGCGGACGATGCCCTGGATATCGGCCTGCAGCTGGGCGAGCGCGTCGTCCTGGTGGGGACGTCGATGGGTGCGTCGCTTGCCCTGGACCTTGCCGTGCGCCGGCCCGAGGCGATCGATGCACTGGTTCTCTGGTCGCCCGGCATCCGCGTGCACGACCCGGAGCAACTGCGCGCGGCGGTGCTGCTGCAGGGCCCTGTCGTCCCGCCGGGCGAGCGTTCGCCGTTCCAGCGGCGGTATTGGTCGTCGGTGGTGCATTCCGACGGGTACCGGGCCATCGCGCGACTCTTCATCGACTGGATGCGGCCCGAGCGGCTGGGCAAGATCGCGTGCCCCGTGTTCATCGGCGTATGGGATGGCGGCGACGGGGACCACGACACGCTGACTTCCGTGGCGGCGATGCGGCAGGCGTTCGGCTGGCTCGCCACGCCGTCGTCGCAGCGACGTCTGGTGGCCTACGACCACGCCGCGCACGTGCTCGCCTCGCCCGAGCGGTCACCCGCGGCGGCCCGGGTGCTGGGCGATTCGCTCGCCTTCCTGCGCGAGATGGGCATCGCGGACTGACGCCTCCGGGCTCGTCCTTCAGCGACGGACCACCCTTGCACGCGCTATCTTTGCGCCTCTCAAGAAGAGGATGCCGGCGTGCGCTTTCATCGCGCCATCGTTGCGTGGCTGTCTGTCTGGCTGGTCGCCGCCGGCTGGACGGTGTTCGGCTGCGCCGCGCATGCGATGGACAGCAGCGAGCGCGACATCGCCCAGTTCTATCACACGGCCTGGACCGTGCGCGAAGGCGCACCGGGCCAGGTCACCGCGCTGGCGCAGACGACGGACGGTTATCTCTGGCTGGGAACGCAGACGGGGCTGTACCGCTTCGACGGCGTGCGTTTCGAGCGCTATCGGCCGCGCGAGGGCGGTGACTTCCCCGCATCCAGTGTTTCCACGCTGTACGCCACGCCATCCGGTGGCCTCTGGGTCGGCTTTCGTTACGGCGTCGCCAGTTATGTCGAAGGTGATCGCGCCACGCATTACGCGGCAGCGTCCGGGCTGCCGACGGGAACGGTGTACGCGATCGCCGGGACGCCCGACGGCACGATCTGGGCCGCGACCTTCAATGGCCTCGTGCGCCTGGACCAGGGTCGCTGGGTGCCGGTAGGGGAATCCATGGGCGTGCCAGGGCTGCGTGCACGGAACCTGGCCGTCGACCGGGAGGGACGACTGTGGGTGGCCACCGAGGGCGCGCTTGCGTGGTTGCCGCGTGGCGGCCATCGCTTCGAGCTGGCGACGCGCAACGTCGGCAGGGTCAACCGGATCGCCGAGGGCCCCGACGGCGCGATCTGGGTCGCCGAAGCCGACGGTGGCGTGCATCCCGTATGGGCCGGGAAGACCGATCCCGCCGAAGAAGGCCCCATCCTGAGGATCTCGTCGGCGGGATTGCTATTCGATCGCGATGGGGCGCTGTGGATGCCCACGCTGGGCGACGGCATCCGCCGGGTGCCGCGCGTGCACGACCTCGCCCACCAGGTGATCGGCGCGGATGGCGCCGACGCACAGCAATTCGTGGAGCGCGACGGTCTCAGTTCGGACTATGCGACGAGCGTGATCCAGGACCGCGAAGGCAACATCTGGGTCGGTGGAAGCCGTGGCCTCGACCGCTTTCGTGTCAGCCGCCTGTTGCCGGCGATGCTGCCGTCGGGCGCGACGGACTTCGCCATGGTCGCGGCGAAGGGGCAGGGGATATGGGTCGGCACCAAGAGCCGTCCGCTCAGCCGTGTGGATGTGTCCGGTATCGATCCCATCGACCTGACCCAGGCGATCACCGCCGCCAGTCGAGACGCCGACGGCATCTGGCTGGGCGGCCCTGGCGGCCTCTGGCGGCTGCGTGATGGACGGCCGGATCCTATCGCGCCGTTGCCCTATCCGGATTACTCAGGCGTGCAGGCCGTGGTCGGCGACGGCATGGGCGGTGCGTGGGCATCGATCAACCGCCCGGGCATCTTCCATTTCACGCAAGGTGGCTGGGAACACGATCCCTTGCCGGCGTTCGCCACGGATTCCGCACCGCTCGTGCTGGTGAAGGATCGTCGCGGGCAGCTCTGGATGGGCTTCGCGCGAAACACGATCCTCGTCCGCCAGACGGGCCGTGATCGGGACACGGTGATCGGGCCCGATGAAGGGCTGGCGGTCGGCAACGTCACCGCCCTGCTCGAGGATGGCGAGGCGATGTGGGTCGGCGGTGAACTGGGGATCGGCGCGGTCATCGCCGATCGTGCGCGCATGATCGCCACCGAGGGCGAACCGCTGCGCGGCGTCTCGGGCCTCGTGCGCGATCATCGCGGCGATTTCTGGGTGAACGCGGCGCAGGGCGTCGCACGTATCCGTGGCGCGGACATGGCGCGTGCCATCGGGGATCCGGACTTTCATCCACCGGTCACCCTGTTCGATTCCCTCGACGGCCTGCCGGGCACGCCGGCGCAGTTCCGCCCGCTACCCACCGCGGTCGTCGCGCAAGATGGCCGGCTGTGGTTCGCCACCACCAGCGGCATCGTGTCCATCGATCCCGCGAACATTCCGCGTAATCCCTTACCGCCGCCCGTGTCGATCCGCGCCATCTCGACGGACGTGGGGACGTGGCCGGCGACGGCGACCGTGGGCCTGCCCGCGAAGACCGAGCGGCTGCGCATCGCCTTTACCGCCACGAGCCTGACGATGCCGGAACGCGTGCGCTTCCGTTACCGCATGGAAGGACTGGACACGCGCTGGCGCGACGCGGGAAACGACCGCGAAGCCGTCTACACCGACCCGCCTCCCGGGACGTACGTCTTCCGCGTCATCGCGGCCAACGAGGATGGCGTCATCAACGAGGAAGGCGCGTCGATCACCGTGACCGTGGCCCGCGCTTTCTACCAGATGCCGTGGTTCTTCCTGATGTGCATCGTCGCGGTCGCGCTGCTGATCTGGCTGGCCTTCTTCATCCGGTTGCGCAGCGTCGCCTCCCAGTTGCGCGCGCGCCTGCAGGAGCGCCATGCCGAGCGCGAGCGCATCGCCAGGGAATTGCACGACACGCTGCTGCAGAGCATCCAGGGCCTCACCATGCGCTTCCAGGCGATCGCCAATCGCGTGCCGCCCGAGCAACCGCTGCGTGCCGACATGGAACGTGCGCTGGACCGGGCCGACGAAGCCCTGGTGGAAGCCCGGGACCGCGTGCGCGACCTGCGTGCCCACGCGGGTGAATCGGCTCGCCTGGATGTCGCGCTGCGCGCGCTCGCCTCGGCTTATGCCACGGAGCACACCGTGCCGGTCGTGGTGACCGTCATGGCGGATCTGCGCGACATGGACGCCCTGGTGCGCGACGAGTTGTACGGCATTGCACGCGAAGCCGTGCACAACGCTGTCGCCCACGCGAAGGGCAGCCGCATCGACGTGGAGCTGCGCGAGGAGGGAGACGAGTTGCTTCTGGCGGTGCGGGATGACGGACGTGGCATCGACGAAGCGGTGCTGCGGGAAGGCCGCGAAGGCCATTGGGGCCTGCGCGGTATCCGCGAGCGCGCCGCGACCATCGGCGTGACCGCGACGATCGCTTCCCGGCTGGACAGGGGTACGGAGGTGAGCGTGCGCCTGCCCATGGCAAGGGCGTTCCCCGCGCGGTCCCATCTGGCCAAGCGCGGGTGGCGCCTCATTCGCCGGGGCTTCGGTTACCGGTAGCAGCCGTTCGCGAATTGCCCCTTGGCGAGCGGACACAGGATGGCGGCGAAGCCGCCATTGAGCGGTACGTCGAAGGACAATGAGCCATCCGCGGTGACGGTCTGCGCCGAGCGGACGACATCGCCTCGCCCCACGCCGTCGCGAACGATATCGGCGTGCCATGGACCGACACCCAGCGAGCCGAGTGCCGCGGTGAGGCGGCGGGCTGGGCCTGCGGCGATCGCACCGATGAACCAGCGGTCACCGCTGCGGCGGGCGAAGATCGCATCCTGTCCGGGCACGCCGCCGATCAGCTTCGTCTCGTCCCACACGGTCGGGACCTGCTCGAGGAAGGCGAGCGCTTGCGGACGCCGCTCATAAGCCTCCGGACTGTCGGCCAGGTGGGTCCAGCCGGACTCGAAGACGATCGGCAAAGCCACTTCGTGGGCGATGGACGCCTCCTTGCGACCAGCGTCGAAGGCGACCGGTGTGTAATCCATCGAGCCGACGACGTTGCGCGTATACGGCTGGATCGTATTGCCTACCGCCGGCGGATCGTTCTCGGCGCCGCGTACGCCTTCCATGCTCATCAGGTGGGGCCACGTGCGTGCGAGGCCATGCGGGATGGTGGCACCGTGAAAATTCACCATCAGGTGCAGCTTCGCCGTATCCGCAAGGGTCTCATCGTACCAGCGGTAGCGCGCCTGCGAATCCGATTCCATGAAGTCGATTTTCACGCCCTTCACTCCCCAGCCCTTGACCCGGGTCAGTTCCGCGACACGTTTCGCCGGGGTGTCCAGCTTCGACCAATGGAACCAAAGCAACACGTCGACGTGCCGCGCGTTCGCGTAGCGGACGAGATCGGGCACCCAGGCATCGCTCCAGCCTTCATCGACCAGGACGTACGGAAGGTGGTGACGCGAGGCGAAGTCGACGTAGGCCTTCTGCCTTTCGACGTTCGACGGGCTGTCGTGCTCGCTCAACCACGACCACGCGACCTTGCCCGGTCGGATCCATGCCGTGTCGGCGAACCGCGCGGGATCGGCCAGGTCGTCGACCAGGGTGGATTCGGTGACGGTGGCGAGGTCGCCGGCGATCACTGTTCGCCACGGCGTGATACCCGTCGAGTCCACGCGCGCGTCGGCAAGGGTGAGCGCGAAGCTGCCGCTGTTCGCCGTGTGCGTGAGCCGGCTGCCGTCATAGCGCCCGTCCGCGTTCGCTTCGGTGATCAGCACGTAGTTGTCACCGACGCGAAAGAGCGACGGATAGCCGAAGTCACCCGGAGCGGCGGCACCGGCGGTGGTTTCGATACGCTCTTTTTCATACTGCGGGTTGTACGGCAACAGCCACGCCTTCGCGGACGCAGGCACGTTGAAAGTGGTTGCCTCACCGGTCACCGTCGCATGCGTCACGCCCGGCAATTCATAACGGAAGGCCACGCCGTCATTGGCGACGCGCACGACGACATCGAGCTGCTGGCCCTTGTCGTTGCGCAGCGCGTAGCGTGTTTCCGAAAGATTGGCGTTGCGGTCGAGGCGCTTGCCGACGGTCATGCGGTAGCGCTCGGTCAGTTGCCGCTGCGTCGTCCCCACCAGCTTCAGGTCATGGGTCAGGTCCGCATCGGTCGTCCGCAGGCCCAGTGTCTCGTCGACCAGCGTGAGCCCGTGGGGATCGGTGATGCTGAGCACGGGCCGCCCACCATCACGGAAGACGAGGGTCGCCAATGGCGGTGTCGCCATGGCAGGCACGCAGACGAGGGCCGCGAGCGCGGCGGCGAGACGGCGAGGGTGGAGCGAACGACGTGCGGGCTTCATCCGGCGGATCCTGTCGGCTGCGAAAGATCGACCCCGAGCATTCCACACGCAGCAGGCTCGCTCAACCCGGTCAGGCCGTATCATCGTGTTCTCCACTGGAGGATCACGCCTGATGCAATCGCTTGCCGCGCTCGTGCAGCTCCTCGAAAGCGAGCAGGCATGGCGCGAACCGTCCGCCTTTCGCTGGCGCGCCGAAGCCGCGGATCGCATCGATCTTCTGCTGATCGGCGTCGACGAACCGGCGCTGCACGACCGGGCCGTTGCGCTGATCGATACGATGGAGGCGATCGACGCCGAAGGCTTCGCGCGTATGCGCGAGGCGGTTCGCCAAGGGGACGGGCGCGCGGCATTGGCACCCTGGCTCGACGTGGGCATTCCTTCGGGCCAGCACTACGACGTCCTCGATCACATCGTCGCGGGCGTTCTGGCACTGGAGGAGCCCGAGGTCGGGCATCCGGTACCGCCGCCCGAGATGGTCTTCTACCAGCCCAGTCCGACGCGACACATCATCGATGGCGTGGCGCGAGCACGCATCGTGGCGGACGACGTCGTGCTCGATCTTGGCGCAGGCCTCGGCCACGTGCCGATCCTGGTGCATCTGATCACGGGCGCACGCACACTGGGTGTCGAGCGGGAGCCCGCCTACGTGTCACGCGCGATGGAGGCCGTGGCGGACCTGAACCTCACAGGCGTCGAGATCGTGGCGGGCGATGCCCGCGATGCGGATCTCTCCGGCGCGAACGTGTTTTACCTGTTCACACCTTTTGTCGGCACCGTGCTGCGCGATGTCGTGGCGAACATCGAGAAGGAAGCGCGCCGTCGACCCGTCAGGGTAGTGACGCTGGGGCCGTGCTCTCGCACCTTCGCGCGTATGGCCTGGTTGCGAAGTGACGACCCGGATCCGTCCACGGCGGAACGGATCGTGGTGTTTCATTCGACGCCCGAACGGTCGGTCATCCGCGCATAGGCGCGGACCGGGAACGTTCCCAGTCCGCGTATCCTCGGTGGTACCGCCGTGAAGCAGAAACCATCGGCGGGCAGCGCCGCCAGCCCGGTGAGGTGTTCGACGATGGGAATGCCGGCGGCAAGGAGCACCGAGTGCACGGGTCGCGTACCGCCCGACACGTCGTCGATGTTGTACGAGTCGATGCCGACGAGTAGGGCCTCGTGGTCGCGCAACCACGTCGCGGCGGCTTCCGTCAGGAAGGGATGGCCTTCGAAATAGGCGTCCGTGCGCCAGTGACGGTCCCAGCCCGTCTGCACCAGCACGGCCTTGCCGGTGACATCGGTCGCGGCGAAGACGTGCCAGTCGATGGCAGGGCCGTCCATGCCTTCCACGCGAACGACCATGCCCGGGACGTCGGCGATGCGGTCCAGAGGCAGGCCCGCGAGATCGTGCCCGTCGGCATAGCGATGGAACGGCGTATCGATATAGGTGCCGGTGTTCGCGACCATGTCGATGCGACCTATCTGGAACTCCGTGCCTTCGGCATAGATGCCGCGCGATCGCTCGCGTGAAAGATAATCGCAGATCACCGGCGCAGGCAGGCCCTTGTACGTGACCATGCCGTCTTCGATGTCGTGGCTGAGGTCGAAGCGCATGCCGCCAGGCGATAGCGCCCGCGCCGCCGCATCGGCACGCTTATGCCGTTCCTCGATGATCCGCTTGTGCAGGATGCGCACCGAACCCACCATCAGCAGGCGAAGGTCACCGACGATGTGCGCCGCGAGGGCGTCATCGCCGATATCGTCACCCTCGATGTCCAGACGAAAATCCTGCCCCTGGATGCCACCCCCGTTGCTGAAGTCGATCTCGAAGTCGAAACACACGCGCTTGTCGGTCATGGCAAGTTCCTCGGCTGAGACACATAGCATGGCGCATACCCGCCATCGAAGTCAGGCCGCCGGAAGCCGTAAAGCGGACCATTGACGGCGATTTTTCCCGGGGCCAAACTCGGCCCGTCGTGGCAGGGGCTTCCACGGACACCGAAGGACACCGGATCCGCCATTGGGGCGCGGGTCTGCTCGCGCTGGCGCTCGGCGCACCGTCAGGAAAAACACCATGAAGGCTTTGGCAAGGAAATGGGCGGCGCTCATGGCGCTGTCGCTGTTCGCATCCGTATCGCATGCATCGGCGCTTTCGGACCTGCCGTGGAAATTCGGTCCGACCAAGGTGCAGGTTGGGCCACAGGCCACGATCGAAGTACCTGACGGCTATGCGTTCCTCGATCCCGAGGGTACGAAGCGGCTCAACGTGCTGATGGAGAATCCGCCGGATGAGACGGATACCTATACGCTCGCTCCCACGGACATGCGATGGACGGCGTTCTTCGACTACGACGACATCGGCTATGTGAAGGACGATGAGAAACTCGATCCGGACGATATCCTGAAGTCGGTGAAGGAAGGCACCGAGGAAAGCAACAAGGAAAGACGCTCTCGCGGCTGGGACACGCTCACGCTCGTCGGCTGGAAGAATCCTCCGCAGTACGACACGCAGTTCAAGTCGCTGGCGTGGTCTTTCCTCGCACGCAATGACAAGTCGCAAACCGAGGTGGTGAATTACAACGCGCGCATTCTCGGGCGCAGCGGCGTGATGAACGTGGTGCTGGTGTCGGACCCGGAATCGCTCACCGCGGCGGTAAACGACTTCAAGGGCACGCTGGGCGGTTTCGCCTTCACGCCGGGCCAGGCGTACACCGACTTTCACACGGGCGATCGCGTGGCGGAATATGGCCTCGCGGCCTTGATCACGGGTGGTGTCGCCGCCGTCGCGGCGAAGAAGGGCTTTTTCGCGGTGATCGGCACGTTCCTTGCCGCCGCATGGAAGTTCATCCTCGTCGGACTGGCCGCGGTGGGTGGTGCCATCAAGCGCCTGTTCGGCCGCAAGGCGTAATCGCGACAATGCTTCCGCATGCGTGGTGGCTGATGGCCGGTGTCGTGGGCATGTATGTCTACGACGCCGCGCTGCTCCTTTACCACAACGAGATCGTGTTCTTTCAACGCCGCGACGGGCGCTGGTCGTTCTCTGCCGGCTCGGATTTCGAGCTGGCGGGGCGGCACGTGTACATTCCGCCGCTGCTAGGCACCGACCGGCTCCTGCTTCGCCTTCGCTGGTCGTCCCAGCACGTGCCTTGTACCGACGCGCCGCTGCGCGGCTTGCGGGCGTGGCGCGCAGGCGTCGCTGCCACGACGCTGCCCGTGGCGCTCGTCACCGTGTTGTTCGCCCTGATGCCCACGGTTTTGTTCACTTCCGCATGGGCGCTGCTCATGTGGATGTTGGTGCTTTATGCGACGATCGGCGTGGCCGTGTGGCGTGCGTGGCGCGTACGCAAACTCACCGGCCTGCATGGCAAGGCGTTCGCATCGCTGGCATCGGATGCCTTGCTCTGTGCGCCTTATGCGCTGAACCTCGTGCGGAAGCAGGGCTTGCATGCCACGGCGCGTTTCGACCTGGTGGCCGTTGCCCATGCCTTGCTAGACGCGGACGAGCGTGGTCGACTCACGGCGACGATCCATGCCCGCCTGCAACGGCAGATGGATCTGGAAGACCTCGACAGCGAACGCCACGCGCAATTGCAGACCTATCTCCAACAGATCGAAGGCGCTTTGGCATGAGCACGCTGGAAATCATCGTCATCGGCGCGTGCCTGGCGATCGGATACAAGTACACGTCCGCGTTGATCGGCAAGCGCGAAGATCCCCCGCGCGACGATTCCCCCGCGCACACGCCGTTATTCGACCGGCCCCTACCGTGGCACGAAGTGCTTGGCGTGGCCCCGGACGCGACGCATCAGGAAATCGTCGCTGCCTACCGGGCCCGGATGAGCCAATACCATCCCGACAAGGTCGCCAACATGGGCGAGGAGATCCGCGCGCTGGCGGAGCGGCGGTCCAGGGAAATCAATACGGCTTACGACGAAGCATGCGCGCTGCGGCCCCGTTGAGCGGCCGCCGTTGAGGAAACGCGCCCGCTCAGCGGATGCGGCCACCGTTGAAGTGACCCGTGCCGCCACCGACGGAAATGCTGACCCCGCCCGTGGGGTGCTCGCAGCTGCCGAAGGCCTGGCTGAGACTGACCGCGCCGGCCTGGTAGCTACCGCTGCCACCATGGCTGGCGCTGACCACGCCCGTGCTCACACTGCCGTGCACCTGGGGCTTATTGTAGGTGGCGTCGTCACAGCGCGGGCCGTCGTCTTCCACATCGGCACCGGCCATGCGGCCGCTGGTGTCGCCGTAGTAGGTGCCGGGCGGGTCTTTCGGGCGTGAGGGCGTGACCGCGACGCTATCACCGCTCTTCGTCACGGGGGCGCCCGCCGTGGTCGTGCTTCCGGTCGAGGCGGCAGGGGCAGCCGTCGAACTGGCCGGCGCCGGGACGTAATCCGCCGGAAGCTTGAGATTGAGCGGTTTCTCCTGCGCCACGGTGGCCGTGGCGAGCAGGGAGGTGAAGGCGGCAAGGGCGAGGATCGATTTCATGGGACGCTCCGGGTTATGCCATGGAACGCTCGAGGTCGCGTCCGGTGTACCGGCTTTGGAACGCCGGACCACCACCGGAGTTCCCGGCCGATCCCCACCTTACTCCGCGATGGCTTCGTCCGCGTCCTCGGGCACGTTCTCGCCGAGGCGGGCGCGCAAGGCGTCGATCTCGCGGCGCAGGTTGCGGTTCTCGGCTTCCAGGTCGGCGATTTGCTCACGCAGCGCCTTCACCTCGTCGGTGGGCTTCTCGCGGGGCTTGCGCTTGGACTCGCGCACTCGCTTGGCGGCTTCCTTCAGCTCGGCATCCCCGGCCGTGGCGGCGGCACGCTGCTCTTCTTCCGGCAAGCTGGCCACGGCGGCGGCGGCGCTGATCGACAGGCTGCCGGACTTCACCGCCGCGACCACCTCCGGGGCGGCCTCCTTGCGGATCTTCTCGATCATGCCGACCTGGTTGCTGCTGATCCGGGCTTCGCGGGCGATGTCCTTGCGGCTCTCCGCCGGATGGGGCCTGGGCGGCTTTTGCGCCGCCGGCTGGGCACCCGTGGCATCGAAGGGCAGGTCGGAAGCGGATTCGCCCCCTTCCGCCCCGGCCGCCCGGGCGCGACGCTCGGCCAGGATCTCGCGCTTGCGCAGCGCAAGCACGCCGCGCTGGAAGTCCGACACGCTGCGCCGACCCAGGTGCTGCTCAATCATCCACAGGTGGACGTCATCGATGGACTGGAAACGCTCGTTCTGCACGGTGTTGAACGGAATGTCGTGCTTGCGGCAGATGCCGTAACGGTTGTGCCCATCGACCAGCGTGTCGCCCCAGAGCACCAGCGCGTCGCGACAGCCTTCGGTGAGCAGGCTGCGCTCCAGCGCCTCGTACTCGTCGGGCGTGAGCGGGTCGATGTAAGCCTTGAGTTCTTCGTTGACGACGATATGCATGATTCGGCTACGGAGCGACGCGACGGCGGGGGCGGCATTCTAGTGCCTGTGGCCGAACCGTGCAGGAATATCGTCGGGGGACCATGACCGACGGCTGTTGGCGGCCTCCGGGGGACGTGCGACGCTTGGGAAGCGCCAGGGGACGTCACTCAAACCAGAGGGGGAACGGATGGTAAGTCGTCGCGAGTTCATGCAGGCCGCGCCTTTGGGCGCCCTTTCCCTCGCCGGCCTGGGCCTGCCATGGGCCACCAGCCATGCCGCGACCGCGCCACCGCGATCGGTGCAGGACATGCCGGTCGACAAGATCGTGTCGTTGGCGGGCGATAACGTGCCGACCAAGGTGGAGCAGTATCCCGCCCGGATCGCCGAACTCCTCAAGGGGGCGAAGGACGTCAACGACTTCTACCTCGTCGAAGGTGCGGTAGGCGCGCTGGAGGCCCAGTTCGCGGCGTTGCTCGGCAAGGAAGACGCCGCGTTCATGCCGACGGGCACCATGGCGAACCAGATCGCCATCCGTCTTCTTTCCGGCGACCGCTCGCGCGTGCTGCTGCAAAAGGAGAGCCACGTGTATCGCGACGAAGCGGACGCGGTGGCCATCATGAATGCGATCAACCCCATGCCCGTTGATGGTGGCGCATCGGAGGCGCTTTACGACGGGATGGCCGCGGCCTTCGCCCAGAGCGGTGAGAAGCCGTATCCGGTCGACGTCGGTGCCGTGTCCATCGAAAGTCCCGTACGTCGCCTCGAAGGCGCGACCGTTCCGCTGGACACGATCACGAAGATCGCCGCGCTGGCGAAGGAGAAGGGCGCGCGCATGCATCTGGACGGTGCGCGCCTGTTGCTCATGTATGGGAGCGACGGCTTCGATGTCCAGCGCTACTGCGCTCCCTTCGATTCCGTCTATGTGTCGCTCTACAAATACCTGGGGGCGCCGTTTGGCGCGGTGCTCGCGGGCGATAAGGCTTACGTGGCCAGGGCGCGCCAGGCGCGGCACGTCTTTGGCGGCACGATTTTCCATGGCTGGACGTCCGCGTTGATCGCGTCGAAAACATTGGCCGGCTTCGACCAGCGTTTCGCGCGGGTGCGCGCGGAGGCGGAGAAACTGCTCGGCATGTTGGCCGCCATACCCGGGATCACCGTGGAGCGCGTGCCGAACGGCAGCAATATCGCTTTCCTGACACTGGACGACCGTGTCGCGAAGGACCTGGCCAGCCGTACGGAGAAGGCCAACATCGTCATCGGTCACGTGAACGAGGGCCGCCTGCGGCTGACGTTCAACGAGACGCTGCTGCGGAAGCCGGTATCGTCGATCGCCGCCGCCTTCGCGCCGTGACCGCCACACCATCGAGGGCCATGTATGCACCGTCTTGGCATGATCGCAATCCTCGGCCTCGCCACCGCCGGCACCATGGCCCAGGACCGTCAGTTCCTCAATCCGCCTGAGCTGCCGAAGCCGGCGGGTTATACGCACGTCGTGGTCGCCCCTGCGGGAAAGACCATCTACCTCTCCGGACAGGTTGCGCTGGACAAGGAGGGAAAGCTGGTCGGCAAGGGCGATTTCCCGGCGCAGGCCGGGCAGGTGTTCGCCAATATCGATGCGGCGCTCAAGGCGGTGCACGCCTCGTTCGCCGACGTGGTCAAGCTGACGTTCTACGTGACCGACGCGACCCAGGCGCCGGCTCTTCGCGTTGTCAGGGATAAATACGTCGACACCGCGCATCCCCCCGCCAGCACGTTGGTCGAAGTGCGCCGGCTGGTGCGTGAGGATCTTCTCCTCGAGGTCGATGCGACCGCGGTTGTCGCCGACACGCCATCGGCGTCGGTGGAAGCGTGGACACCTGACGGCGTGTCCAGCGGCCTCTTCGAATCGCATGCGGCGTTCGATCCGCGTAACGGCGATCTCTACTTCGTCCGCAGCAGCAAAACGTTCTCCGGCTGGCGCATCCTGACCTCACGATGCGAGGGTCAACGCTGGTCGACACCGGTGCCGCCATCCTTCGCGGGGACTGGTCTGGAAGCCGATCCGTGGTTCACGCCCGACGGGCATCGGCTCTACTACATCTCGTCGCGCGCTACCGGCGGGATGAAGAGCAAGGACCTGGACATCTGGCAGGTGGATCGTGCCGCTGACGGAACCTGGGGCGTTCCGGTGCGCCTGCCTGCGCCCGTCAATTCGAATGAAGCCGAATGGTTTCCGCGACTCGCCGCCGATGGGTGGTTGTACTTCGGCTCGAACCGGCCTGGTGGCTTCGGCAAGAACGATATCTGGCGAGCTCGCCAGGAAGCGTCGGGCAAGTGGGTGGTCGAGAACGCGGGTGCGGGCCTCAATACGGCCGGTGACGAGTACGAGGCGCTGCCGTCACCCGATGGCTCCCGCATGGTGCTCAATGCGGATGGCGGTCTCTACGAATCCACCTGGGCCGGCACGACGTGGTCGACGCGCGTAAAGCTCGGACCCGGGATCAACGTCAACGGGTCCGAGATCGGCGCGCTGTTCTCGCCAAGCGGTAAGTCGCTGTTGTTCTCGCGCGACACGGGACAGCCCCTGTCGGGCGAGTTCTTCGTCTGGCGACGCGATGGCGCGGAGCCATGGCCACCGCGATGCACGCCGTCCGCCTCATGAGTGGCGAGCCATCACACGAGTGACATGCCGCCGTCCGCATGGAGTTCGACGCCGTTGACGAAACCGCTGGCATCGGAAGCCAGGAACAGCGCGGCCTCCGCCAGCTCGTCGACGCGGCCGAGGCGACCCGCGGGAATCATGTTCGCCATCGCGGCTTCGAATCCCGGGCGATCCGCTTCGGAGATGCCGAGCTTGCCCAGGATGGACGTGTCGACCGGGCCGGGACTGAGCACGTTGACGCGGATCCGGCGGGAACGAAATTCCAGCGCCCACTGGCGGGCGAACGCACCGATCGCGGCCTTCGAACCTGCGTAGACGGCATGACCTTCGAGCACCTTCGTCGCCGCCAGTGAACTGGTGAGGATGATGCTGCCGCCGTCGCGTATCACGGGTGCGAGGGCCTGGACGCCGAAGAAAACACCGCGGGTGTTGATGTTGAAGTGTGCGTCGTAGACCTCGGGCGATACCTCCGAAGACGGAGAGATCGTGATGACCCCGGCGTTCGCCATATAGATATCGAGCGCACCGAACCGCTCACGAACGACGGCGGCGACGTCAGCATGATGCGCGAGATCGGCAACGTCTCCCCGGATGCCGATCGCACCGTGGCCGATGCGGCTGACCGCCTGGTCGAGCGCGTCCTGCCGACGGGCGGTCACGATGACTTGCGCTCCTTCGCGGGCGAACAACTCAGCGGATGCGAGACCGATGCCACTGTTGCCCCCGGTGATGAGGACGGTCTTGTCTTTCAGGCGATGCATGGAATGTCCAATGTGCGTTGCGTTGGGCATGATATGAGTCGTGTTCTTCCCGCATGCAGTCTTCCGGGCGGCATTTCACATGTGCCATGGAGTCCAAGATGGGTAGCCTGCTGAACCAGTCGGCAAGCCTCGTTGCCTTTGTCCGCGCCGTGGAGGCTGGCTCGTTCAGCGCGGCCGCACGAAACGCCGGAACGA
>DATNJP010000302.1:0-6865 GCA_035603855.1 Luteibacter sp.
GGCCGCGTGACCAAGGAAGACCTGGTCAACGCCGGCAAGGGTGGTGCTGCCGCCCCCGCCGCCGCCCCGGCTCCGGCCGCCAAGCCGACGCCGGGCAGCCGTCCGGAAGAGCGCGTGGCCATGACGCGTATCCGTACGCGCATCGCCGAGCGCCTGATGCAGTCGAAGAACTCGATCGCGATGCTCACCTCGTTCAACGAAGTGAACCTCGCCGAGGTCGTCAAGCTGCGCAAGGCCCTGGGCGAGCAGTTCGAGAAGGCCAACGGCGTCAAGCTCGGCTTCATGAGCTTCTTCGTCAAGGCGGCCACCGAAGCGCTCAAGCGCTACCCGGTGATCAACGCCTCGGTGGACGGTTCGGACATCATCTATCACGGCTATCAGGACATCTCGATCGCCGTGTCGACCGAAAAGGGCCTGGTCACGCCAGTCCTGCGCGACGTGCAGGACATGTCCTTCGCCGACGTCGAGAAGGGCATCATCGGTTACGCCAAGAAGGCCCGTGACGGCAAGCTCGGCCTGGACGACCTCCAGGGCGGCACCTTCACGATCACCAACGGCGGCACCTTCGGCTCGCTGCTCTCCACCCCGATCGTGAACCCGCCGCAGAGCGCCATCCTCGGCATGCACACGATCAAGGAGCGCCCGATCGTCGAGAACGGCCAGGTCATCGCCGCCCCGATGATGTACATCGCCCTGTCGTACGACCATCGCATCATCGATGGCAAGGACGCCGTGCTCTTCCTGGTCGACATCAAGAACCAGCTGGAAAACCCGCAGCGGATGCTGCTCGGCCTGTAATGGTCGGCTAAACGTCAAATGTGAAGGCGGGAGTCGAAAGACTCCCGTTTTCATGTTCCGACCCCATATTGGGCGGTAGCAGATACCGCAGTGACATCCGGAGCAAACCAAATGAGCGACAAGTTCGACGTCATCGTCATCGGTGCGGGCCCCGCGGGCTATGTGGCCGCGATCCGCGCCGCGCAGCTGGGCCTGAAGACCGCCGTGGTCGACGCCTTCGTCGGCAAGGACGGCAAGGCCGCCCTCGGCGGTACCTGCCTCAACGTCGGTTGCATCCCGTCGAAGGCGCTGCTGGATTCCTCCAAGCAGTTCCACAACCTGACGCACAACTTCAAGGATCACGGCATCACCGCCGAGAACCCGAAGATCGACATCGGCACGTTCATCGGCCGCAAGGACAAGATCGTCAAGCAGTTCACCGGCGGCGTGACCATGCTGTTCAAGGCGAACAAGGTCACCTCGTTCTTCGGCAAGGGCAAGCTCCTCAAGGGCAACCAGGTCGAAGTCACGGGTAACGACGGCACGGTGCAGACGATCTCCGCCACCAACGTCATCCTCGCTTCGGGCTCGGTGCCCATCGAGCTGCCGTTCGCGAAGTTCGACAACAAGTTCATCATCGACAACACCGGCGCACTCGACCTGACCGAAGTGCCCAAGCGCATGGGCGTCATCGGCGCCGGCGTGATCGGCCTCGAGCTCGGCAGCGTGTGGAAGCGCCTCGGCGCCGAAGTCACGGTGCTCGAAGCGCTGCCGAAGTTCCTCGCCGTGGCCGACCAGGACATCGCCAAGATGGCCGCCCGCGAGTTCGCCAAGCAGGGCCTCGACATCAAGGTCAACGCCAAGGTCACCTCGGCGGAAGTGAAGGGCAACGAAGTCCATGTCGGCTACACCGACAAGGACGGCGCCGCCCAGTCGCTGGTCGTGGACAAGCTGCTGGTCGCCGTGGGCCGTCGCGCCTACACCGCAGGCCTGCTGGCTGACGACACGGGCGTGAAGCTCGACGAGCGCGGCCGCATCGTGGTCGACGAGCACAACCACACCGGCGTCGACGGCGTGTGGGCCATCGGTGACGCCGTGCGCGGCCCGATGCTCACGCACAAGGGTTCCGAGGAAGGCGTCATGGTCGCCGAGCTGATCGCCGGCAAGCCGGGCCACATCAACCTCGACACCGTGCCCTGGGTCATCTACACCGAGCCGGAAATCGCCTGGGTCGGCAAGACCGAAGAGCAGCTGAAGGAAGAAGGCATTCCGTATAAAACCGGCGCCTTCCCGTTCGCCGCCAACGGTCGCGCCGTCGCGATGAACGAAGGCATCGGCCAGGTGAAGATGATCGCCCACGCCGAAACCGATCGCATCCTCGGCGTGCACATGGTCGGCCCGGTTGTCTCCGAGCTGATCCACGAGTGCGTCGTGGCGATGGAGTTCAAGGGCTCGTCGGAAGACCTCGCCCGCATTGTCCACGCCCACCCGGCACTGTCGGAAGTCGTGCACGAAGCCGCCCTCTCGGTCGACAAGCGCGCCATCCACAAGGGCAACTGATCGCCTCCATGGATTGACCCGAGCCCGCCCCTGCCGCAAGCATGGGCGGGCTTTTTTTGTAGGAGAATTCGAGCATGCGTGACATCACATCCCTCTGCGTCTACTGCGGCTCCAGCAGCGGCTCGCACCCTGAATACGTCGAGGCCGCGAAGGCCTTCGGCACGCGCATGGCGCAGGAAGGCATTGCGCTGGTCTACGGCGGTGGCAAGGTCGGCCTCATGGGCACCGTGGCCGACGCCGTGCTCGCTGCCGGCGGAAGGGTCATCGGCGTGATCCCGCGCCAGCTCGTCGAGAAGGAAGTCGCGCACACGGGGCTGTCCGAGCTTCAGGTCGTGGAGACCATGCACGAGCGCAAGACGCGCATGTACGAACTCTCCGACGCCTTCGTCGCCCTGCCCGGCGGTTTCGGCACGATGGATGAAATGTTCGAGATGCTCACGTGGGCACAGCTCGGCCTGCACAGCTATCCCTGCGCATTCCTCGATGTACGCGGCTTCTACAAAGGCCTGGCGGCGAGCATGGACCACATGGTCACCGAAGGCTTCGTCAAGAAGAACCAACGCGACCAGGTGTGGTTCGGCGCCGACATGGACCAGCTGTTCGACTGGATGAAGCACTACGAGTCGACCTACACGCCGAAGTGGATCACCGGTACATCCGTCGATAGCATCGCCTGATCGCTTCCCGCCAAGGACACAGCCATGACGTCATTCCGCGCGTTCCGTATTCACCAGGACGACGCCGGTTACCGATCCGGCATCGAAACCATGGATGCCGATGCCCTCGCGCCGGGCGAGGTGCTGGTCAAGGCCGAGTGGTCGTCGGTCAACTACAAGGACGCGCTCGCGGGCACCGGCAAGGGCAAGATCCTGCGCAAGTTCCCCTTGAACGGTGGCATCGACGTCGCCGGCACCGTGGTCGCCTCGAGTGATCCCGCCTTCAAGGAAGGCGACAAGGTGCTCGCCACGGGTAGCGGCCTCTCCGAAACACGCGACGGCGGCTACGGCGAGTACGTGCGCCTTCCCGCCGAATGGACGGTCGCCCTGCCCGCCACGCTCACTACCCGCGAGGCGATGGTCATCGGTACCGCGGGCTTTACCGCCGCGCTGGCGCTGCTTCGCATGACGGACAACCGGCAATCGCCCTCCCTCGGTCCGATCGCCATCACGGGCGCCACAGGCGGCGTGGGCATGCTCGGCATCGACATCTTCAGCCGTGCCGGTTATGAAGTGCATGCCATCAGCGGCAAGGCCGACCGCTTCGACTTCCTGCGCGGCATCGGCGCCAGCCAATGCGTCGACCGCCACCAGCTCGTCTTCAGTGGCAAGCCCATGGACTCGGCGAAGTACGGCGGCATGCTCGACAACGTCGGAGGAAAGACGCTCGCCGGTTTTCTGCCGCTGATCGCGCCCTATGGCAACGCGGCCGTCTGCGGACTGGCCGGTAGCCCCGAGCTGCCCACGACGGTCATGCCCTTCATCATCCGCGGCGTGAGCGTGCTGGGCATCGCCTCGGCCGGTACGGCCCGCGATGTGCGCGACGAGGTCTGGAGGCGCCTTTCCGGCGAATGGAAACCGCGCCATCTCGACGCCATCTGCACGAAGGAAGTGGCACTTGAAGACGTGGCAAGCGTCTTCGACACCATGCTCGAGGGCGGATCCTTTGGCCGAACGGTGGTCCGGATCACGCCTTAAGTGCTTGCCCGGGCAGGTATCCAGCGTTGCACCATTGATACAAGCGCGGCGGCCGGTAGAATGGCCCCTCGCCAGAGGCGCCACGCGCGACGTTTTTTCGTCACCGCGGATCCGAGACGCTTGCCGGGACGGCCGGCGTCACCAAAGAGAACACATCGGGCATCGACCCGGGGGAAAGTGAATGGCTCGTATCCTGATCGTCGACGACTCTCCGTCTCAGCTGCTTGGCATCAAGCGCATCGTCGAGAAGCTGGGCCATGAGGCCATCACCGCCGAAGACGGTGCCCAGGGCGTCGAAGTAGCCAAGCGCGAGATTCCCGACCTGATCCTGATGGACGTGGTGATGCCGAACCTCAACGGGTTCCAGGCTACGCGCACGATCAGCAAGGAAGAGACCACCAAGCACATCCCTATCATCCTGGTGACCACGAAGGACCAGGACACGGACAAGGTGTGGGGCCTGCGCCAGGGCGCGAAGGCCTACGTCGTGAAGCCGATCAAGGAAGAAGAGCTGGTCGCGGCGTTGAAGGAACACCTGCCGCACTGAGGCACCGGCTTCGCCGCTGAAGCGGCTCCCACAAAAGCAATCGCCTGATCACGCACTGAGGCGTCGGCCTTCGCCGCTGAAGCGGCTCCCACAGGGGCCTCGCGCAATTGTGGGAGCCGCTTCAGCGGCGATCGCAGGAGCCCCTTGTGGGAGCCGCTTCAGCGGCGATCGCAGGAGCCCCTTGTGGGAGCCGCTTCAGCGGCGATCCGCGCAAAGCGCGGCCAGGGCACCGAAGCACCCCAGCCACTAGCCACTACCCCCGCCGCGGATCGAACCCTTCGAACGCATCCTTGAACTCCGCATACGCCGCCTGTTCCTCATGGGTTTCCGGCACCGGCACGCGGATTTCCAGCACGACGATCTGGTCGCCCGGCTCCGAGCCCGGCAGCCCACGCCCTTTCAGACGCAGCTTGCGGCCCGACTGCGAGCCCGCGGGAATGCGCAGGTCCACATGGCCGCCCAGCGTCGGCACCGGCACCGTGGCGCCCAGTGCGGCTTCCCACGGCGTGATCGGAAGCACGTGGGTCACCGTGCGGCCGTCCAGCCGGAAACGTGCATCGTCGCGGATGGATATCTCCAGCAGCAGGTCACCCGAGGGTCCGCCACCCGATCCGGGATGGCCCTGCCCGCCCAGACGAATCGTCTGGCCCGACGTGATGCCAGCGGGAATCTTCACCTCGAGTACGCGCTCGCCGCCCGAGGAGTCGTTCAACACCACACGGGTCTTGCCGCCGTTGTAGGCGGTCTGCAGGTCGGTCTCGATCTTCGCCTGGATATCGCGGCCGCGTCGCGCCTGCGTGTGCTGGCCGCGCGCACGAGCACCGCCGCCGAACAGGCTCTCGAAGAAGTCGCTGAAGTCACCGCCACCGGCCCCACGGCCGCCCATGTCGCCGAAGTCGAATCCACCACCCTGCTGGCCCCAGCCCGGCGGCGGACGGAACTGTTCGCCCTGGCGGTAGCCGCCGGCACGGAACTGGTCGTACTGACGACGCTTCTCGGGATCCTTCAGCGCCTCGTTGGCTTCGTTGACCGCCTTGAATTTCTCTTCCGCCCCCGCCTCCTTGTTCTTGTCGGGGTGGTATTTGCGGGCAAGCTTGCGGTACGCCGCCTTGATTTCGGCGTCGGTCGCTTCGGGCTTGACCCCCAATGTCTCGTAGTAATCCTTGAACTCCACAGGCTCTCCCGGGCTTGTGTCGAAAACCAAAAACGAAACGCCCGCGGTGGACAGCGTCCACCGCGGGCCAGACCACTAAGCTTAGGCCGTTTTAGACCGCAGCGTTAATGGCAATACGACGCGGTGCACTCTGGGCCTTCTTCGGGATCGCGATCTCGAGGACGCCATGGGCACCCGAGGCGGTGATCCCGTCGGCATCGGCGCTATCCGGCAGCGTGAAGCTGCGCTTGAACGATCCGGCCACACGCTCGACGCGGCTGAACTTGCCCTCGGTCTCGCTGGTGAACGCCTTGCGCTCGCCCTTGATGCTGAGCACGTTCTTTTCCATCTGGATCTCGATCTCGGCCAGGTCCACGCCCGGCACATCGGCCAGGATCAGGAAGCGGCCTTCCTCTTCACGAATGTCGACGCGCGGCGCCCAAGCGCTGGCGTCGGTGCTGGCCGGCACGGCGATATCGCTGCCGAAGAAATGCTCGAATACATGGCGGACGTCGCTGCCGAACACCGGCGCACGGCGAAACGAAACCTGACGAAGCTGGTTCATCTGTTTGACTCCCAAGAAGTTTTCGGCCCCGAGGCCGTCTGGGAACAAACATATGACCGGGCGTCCGCGATTCAAGAGGGGCATGCGTCCGGTTGCCCTCTCTTCAGGCTCTGGGGCCATCAACTACACTCGGGCTTTTCCCACGAGAGGCAGTCCCCATGACCATCGCAGTCGGCGACCGTATTCCGGAAGGCACCCTTACTGTTTTTGACGACGGCATCAAGACCGTGTCCAGCACCGACGTGCTGGGCAAGGACAAGATCGTGCTCTTCGCCGTGCCCGGCGCGTTCACGCCCACCTGTTCGAACAAGCACCTGCCGGGCTTCGTGCAGCACCTGGAAGATTTCCGGACGCTGGGCGTCAAGGTCGCCTGCATGTCGGTGAACGACGCCTTCGTGATGCACGCATGGGGCGAGTCGCAAGGTGTGCCCGCCGACCTGCTGATGCTGGCCGACGGCAATGCGACCTTCACCAAGGCGCTTGGCCTTGAACTCGACGGCACGAAGAACGGCATGGGCATCCGTGCGAAGCGCTTCGCGCTGTATGCCGAGGACGGAGTGGTGAAGGTG